>NZ_JACJDS010000032.1:49640-54018 GCF_014163635.1 Pseudoalteromonas sp. SR44-8 | reverse complement strand
GTTAGCAAGGGTAAAGTTAGTCGGAGTAAAGAGACGAAGTACTTGACTACAGCGTTTAAAAATTCATACTGAGAAAACTCGCAAACTCGCAAACATTGACAATGCTGTGCACTCTTGCCACTGTTATACAAAGCAATAATTAAGGAGTGTTAATTGTGTCTAATTGGGTTGAGGCAAGTGTTAAAGATATTGTTTGGTGGACTGATACGTTATTTAGTTTAATTGTGAATGCCGATGTGGAGCCGTTTAAAGCAGGACAGTTTACTAAGCTTTCTATGATGATGGATGAAAAACGTATTGCACGGGCGTACTCTTACGTAAATGCACCAAGCTCTCCCGATTTAGAGTTTTATCTTATTAACGTGGTAGATGGCTTATTATCACAACAATTAGCCAAGCTTAAACCCGGCGATACGGTGATGATTGAAAGCCGCGCCAGTGGATTTTTTACTATTGATGAAATCCCCGCCAGTGAACAGTTATTTATGCTTAGCACCGGAACCGCAATTGGGCCGTTTTTATCCATTTTAGAGCAGCCTGATGTGTGGCAGCAATTTAAGCACGTTACCTTAGTGCATGGTGTGCGTTTGAATGCAGATTTAAGTTATCAAGCAAAAATTGCGCAGTTACAGCAGCAGTATCCGCAATTGAGTTATCTGCCCGTAGTGAGTCGCGAGCAGGCAATTGTCGGCTTAGATGGGCGTATTACTGATCGAATCGCCGATGGCACCTTATTTAAGCATTGTGATAGCGCAGTTAGCCCGCAAAATAGTCAATTTATGATCTGTGGTAATCCACAAATGGTTAAAGACACCAGCGCATTATTAACCGAGCAAGGCTACACTCGCAATCGTCGTAGGGAGCCTGGGCAAATCACCGTTGAGCAGTATTGGTAAAAAGCTATCGCGATCCGGTAAATTTTGTTATTTTAGAGTTTCTTAAATTACTCAGGAACAGTATGAAACCGTTATTTTTTTTAGTAAGTTTGCTATTTCCGTGGCAGTTATTAGCAACTGCAGCTGATGTAGTTGAACCACAGACTAAAACTGAAACAACTGCAGCTAAATTGCCTGCTGCAGTAAAAACGACTGACACTAGCACTGGCGAAGAAAAATCAGTGCAGAGTAAAGCCTCAACAAAATCAACTGAGGCTGAACTACAAGATAGCCCTGCGGTGATCACCTTAACGCCAGAAAATAAGCAATCAGCTGAGCCTGTAAACGTTGAACCAACACAGCCAATTAAAACAGACACCAGCAAACCAAGCGAGCCTGAAGTTGATACCAGTAAGGTACTTGGTACTGAAGCGGCAAAACCTGCTGAACTTCCTAAAACACAACAAGAAAAACAGCTTGCTGTCGCACAAGCAGAGCAAGCGGTGATCCAAGCTAAAGAAGCGCTAACACTCAAACAACAAGTTAAAGCCAAACAGTCACGCGAATCGTTAGCCGTTATTGAGCAATTAATTAAGGCGTATAATGCCAGAAACATCGACGCATTTATTAGTATGTATGATGAAAATGTAGAGTTTTATGCCTTTCCAAACGAGTTACTTTTTAAGGGCAAAGAAAAACTGATTGCCCGTTACGGAATAATGTTTAAAAAATTAAAGTGTATAAAATCATCCCCAATTAAACGTATTGTGCACGGTAATATCGTTATCGATCATGAACTTTCAGAAACCTGTTCAACAGATCCAAATGTAGTTGATAAGCGCGGAGAGTTAATCTCTAGCTATCAAGTTGAAAATGGCAAAATAACCAAAGTACTCTTTTTTAGATAGAGTATTAGTAAGCAGATTGATTACAGGCAGATAAAGGGGCCGCGACTAGCATGCAAATTAGTGATGATAAAAAAATTCAGTTACTTTATCGTGTAGAGCCAGGCTGTTTAGGGCCAACGGGAGCACAAACCATTGAGCGTTTCTGCGATTATGCTAATCAGCAATTGTTCGCCCCTTATTTTGCCCTTTATCACTTTACCCCGCGGTTTGATAAAACTAAAGCCGAGCGCGAATACAGTATTAATGCTCGGCTGTTGTCTGATCAGCATGCGCAGGCTTATCTTGCGCACTTTAAAACCAACAAAGATGAGTTTGAAGAGCAACTCGACGAACTGCTCACTCAAGCAATCGAAAGCTTTTTAGAACGTTAAGTCGCCAGATACAATCGCATTAAAGCTGCCGTTGTCGTGCAAACTGGCAAATGCACTTTCATGTAATAGCTCATTACGTAAGTTTGGTGAATACTCCAACGACATTTTTATATCGGCCAACGCATCAGCGTGTTTATGCGTCAACGCATAAGCACATGCACGTTGCCAATAAGCGTAGCCATAGTCACTGTCTATATCCAAGGCTTGGTTACACAACTCTATCGCCTGAGCTGTTTCATTAAGCTCTAGTAATGCATCGGCTTTGTAAGCGATAGCTTCAACATCTTCGGGTTTACGTTTTAAAATCTCATCAAATATTTCGATCTTATTGGCTATATCGCTTTCTAAATTTGCACGCATCCATAAAGAGTGGACTTCATTGGTAACAGATATTTTTTGTTGGTTACTTAAAATTTCTTCAGAGCGCTCGCGTAGCTTTTCTTCAAATGTATTCAACCGTGCTTCGTATTCATTAGTGATCACGCTGACACGGGTATTTACAATATCTTCTACTTTGTTTTTTACATCACGTAACGAGTTCCAACCAACCAGTACCAAAATAGAGGCTGTGGCAGTGATGATAAAAAATACATTATTAATTGTATCAGTGGTGTAAGTCAGTGCGCGGTCTGCGGTATCAAGCTGAGCATGAGTGACTTGTTTGGTAACGTCTTCACGTAGTTTTTGCTGATCTTGGCGTACCGCTTTGAGTTCATCAAGAATATAGCGTTCCATCAAGGGTCTATACATCGGCTCTTGAAGTTTTTTGAGTGCCTGTTGTTGCTGTTGTGGGCTGGGTGCAGCGCGAGACTCTTCAGCCTGTGCCTGAGCTGCCACAAAAGTGGCAAAAAGAAGTAAAATTGATACAAAATAATGACGCATACTACTGCCTAGTCGATAAATTAAAGTGCTAAGTAAATTACTGAAACTGTAACATGACTACCTATGAGTAACTAGGCCGCGTTGATTTTTCGAGGTTATTTTTACAGCAATATGCTGGGTAATTGCTGCTTTGCTGTAGTGGAAGAAAATGAAGCCAGTAAAAACAGGCAAAAAAAAACCAGCTCTAAGAAGAGCTGGCCAAACTGCTTAAACAACTTAAAGTCGTTAGGGATATCAACAGGAGTGAGCGTTTATAATAACCAAATATATCTGAACAACGTCTTAATATTTATAGCATTACAAATATTGGAAAATACTTTTTGGCCCCATTAACTCCACGCAGATCATTTACCTTAGCCACCGTTGGGTGATATTGCATGGTAACTAAACAATTTGCTCGTAAAGAATACGGTCATTGTTGAGTAAATATTCTGGTGACAGGGTTATCAAAATGATTTAAAAATTGTAGCCGCGAGTTTACCTCGCGACCTATAAACCGGCTTCGGGTTTGGTGCTACGGAATACACCCTAGCACCAAGCTCCTTTTACTGTGGTAGGAACTGGCTTTAGCCGTGATTATCTTAAAACCACTTTTACCACCGAGGGCACTGAGGCGCTTCGCTGCACGGAGAAGATAAAAAGTGCTTCGAGCAACGGTCTGTGGGCTAACCCTAGCTAGCTCCTTTTACTACCGTAGGCGTTAAGCTTGCTGACGCGGTCTTTATATTCTTTCTCTAAAGCTAGCACCTAGCTCCTTTTACTGTCGTAGGAACTGGCTTTAGCCGTGATTATCTTAAAACCACTTTTACCACCGAGGGCCACTGAGGCACTTCGCTGCACGGAGAAGATAAAAAGTGTTTCGAGCAACGGGCTAATCCAAGCCAGCTCCTTTTACTGTCGTAGGAACTGGCTTTAGCCGTGATTATCTTAAAACCACTTTTACCACCGAGGGGCACTGAGGCGCTTCGCTGCACGGAGAAGATAAAAAGTGCTTCGAGCGACGGTCTGCGGGCTAACCCTAGTACCTAGCGCCTTTTACTACCGTAGGCGTTAAGCTTGCTGACGCGGTCTTTATATTCTTTCTCACCAGCGCAGCGTCTCTTAACCTCTGTGGTGAATCAGTCAGTTAATAACTTTTTGTACAATGAGCAGTGAATGAGGGGAAATGAGGAAGGCAAAAGCTGCTGGCTTCGAGCGACGAGCTGATCCTAGCACCTAGCTCCTTTTACTGTCGTAGGAACTGGCTTTAGCCGTGATTATCTTAAAACCACTTTTACCACCGAGGGGCACTGAGGCGCTTCGCTGCACGGAGAAGATAAAAAGTGCTTCGAGCGACGGTCTG
>NZ_JACJDS010000032.1:48887-49540 GCF_014163635.1 Pseudoalteromonas sp. SR44-8 | reverse complement strand
CGGGCTAACCCTAGTACCTAGCGCCTTTTACTACCGTAGGCGTTAAGCTTGCTGACGCGGTCTTTATATTATTTATCTTCAGCGCAGCGCCTCTTAACCTCTGTGGTGAATCAGTCAGTTAATAACTTTTTGCACAAGGAGCAGTGAATGAGGGGAAATGAGGAAGGCAAAAGCTGCTGGCTTCGAGCGACGAGCTGATCCTAGCCCCCAGCTCCTTTTACTGTCGTAGGAACTGGCTTTAGCCGTGATTATCTTAAAACCACTTTTACCACCGAGGGCCACTGAGGCACTTCGCTGCACGGAGAAGAAAAAAGTGCTTCGAGCAACGGTCTGCGGGCTAATCCTAGTACCTAGCGCCTTTGACTACCGTAGGCGTTAAGCTTGCTGACGCGGTCTTTATTATTTCTCACCAGCGCAGCGTCTCTTAACCTCTGTGGTGAATCAGTCATTTAATAACTTTTTGTACAATGAGCAGTGAATGAGGGGAAATGAGGAAGGCAAAAGCTGCTGGCTTCGAGCAACGAGCTGATCCTAGCACCTAGCTCCTTTTACTACCGTAGGCGTTAAGCTTGCTGACGCGGTCTTTATATTCTTTCTCTAAAGCTAGCCCCTAGTTACTTTTACTACCGTAGGAACTGGCTTTAGCCGTGATT
>NZ_JACJDS010000032.1:0-48787 GCF_014163635.1 Pseudoalteromonas sp. SR44-8 | reverse complement strand
AAGCTTGCTGACGCGGTCTTTATATTCTTTCTCTAAAGCTAGCCCCTAGTTACTTTTACTACCGTAGGAACTGGCTTTAGCCGTGATTATCTTAAAATCACTTTTACCACCGAGGGCACTGAGGCACTTCGCTGCACGGAGAAGATAAAAAGTGCTTCGAGCGACGGTCTGCGGAATACACCCTAGCACCTAGTTACTTTTACTACCGTAGGCGTTAAGCTTGCTGACGCGGTCTTTATTATTTATCACCAGCGCAGCGCCTCTTAACCTCTGTGGTGAATAAATCACTTAAAACCAATTTGCACAAAGAGAAGTGAATGAGGGTAAATGAGAAGATAACGGCTTCGAGTTACGAGCAGCGAGCTGTGAATACAGCTAGCACCTTTTACTTTCGTAGGAGAGCGCTTTAGCGCCGATTGGTTTTAACACATAACCTAAAACAGCATCACGGCTAAAGCCTGTTCCCACAAAAATATGTTTTTACACCGATAGTACCTAGCACCTTTAACCTATCACCTCTTTAGCGCAGCGTCTCTTAACCTCTGTGGTGAATACATCACTTAAAACCAATTTGCACAAAGAGCAGAGAATGAGGGGAAATGAGAAGATAACGGCTTCGAGTTACGAGCAGCGAGCTTGTGTAAACAGCCTAGCACCTTTTACTTTCGTAGGAGAGCGCTTTAGCGCCGATTGGTTTTAACACATAACCTAAAACAGCATCACGGCTAAAGCCTGTTTCCACAAAAATATGTTTTTACACCGATAGTACCTAGCACCTTTAACCTATCACCTCTTCAGCGCAGCGTCTCTTAACCTCTGTGGTGAATAAATCACTTAAAGGCATTTTGCACAAAAAGCAGTGAACGAGGGTAAATGAGAAGATAACGGCTTCGAGTTACGAGCAGCGAGCTTGTGCAAACAGCCTAGCACCTAGTTACTTCCCTAAAACCTAGCGCCTTTAGCCTCTTTGTGAATAAATTACTTAAAGATCGTTTGCACATGAACAGTGAATATTGGTCTACAAAATATTACCTTTAAGGTGCTTTTTTGTAGGCCTTAAAGTTAGCTCCCCATATCAAACTTATTATTTTTAATACCATTATTAAGGATTGAGAGTGACATAGTACTAATTTCTGATTGTACATATGGCCAATAATCAGGGTTATCGATTGTTCTTTCTTTGATTTGATTTGGAATGAAACGGCTCATTTCAATATTGAAGTCTTTACGAACTTCATCGTCATGCTGTAGCTTGTCTAATTGAATAGTCAGTGCCTCAATAAAGTCTTCGTTGGTTTTACCCCTGGCCGCAAGCTTTTTATTGATCAGTTGCTTAGATACTGCAACACCTCTTTGTTTTATCCATACTATATCCCATACATCGCGCGGTTTAATGCGCCTAGCACGGTAGGCTAATGCAATAAACTTGTCTGCAAGCGTTTCCGTTAATGATTGTACAGGGATCAGCAAACCTTCTGTTGGCGCGACAATATTATAGTGATTTATTAATGGCCTTTTTTCGATATCAAATGACGGGATAGCGCAAATATCTATATGCATTTTTTGGCGGGGAAGATCAGGACGATTACTTTCTTTTTCGATACTTATTTTCCAAGATGAAGTATTAGCTTGATTATCTTCAGCTGGTTTATTTACCCATACCTGCACCTCATATTTATTTTGTATGTATTTTTGGATTTCAACTTCTAAGCCACTGAAACTACTTGGCTTGAAGTCATACCCACCATTAAAATCTAAATCCTCAGATAATCTAGAACTGTTATGGCACAAACGAAGTGAGGTGCCACCAATAAAAGTAAGCGAAGGCATAACACCTTGTTTTACCATTGCAGCCATAATGTCGTGATGAAGAATTTCTTTTTCAATCACAGGCGTGACGCCAGCGTACTCTGGATTTGCAGCTATAATTTGGCGTATATATTCTGTTAGCATTTAGTTCTCCAGCATGTGTACGTTGCGATTGCAGGCTTTTAGATCTGCAATCGCTTGCAGCGGATTTGCTCGGTACATCTTGATGCTTTTATCGAAATATAGGTTGTTCGCAAATTTATCAATTGGTTTTTTTGTATGGGTCAGCTCAATAACCCCATACGGAGTTGAAAATGTGCCACTACGGCCTTTCGTTATTACCGTTAACCTATCCATTAATATTTGCGAAATATCGCCAGTGTAACTGAGCTGGCTTTCTAGGCTAATGTAATTTAAAACGTCGCCACGTAGTTTTTTAACTATTTTATAAATCGCGGTGGTGGGGTCAGGTGGCGTGAGCGTGCTTTCAAAAATACCATTGCAGACTCTTCTTAATAGCCCTTTATTAACATTGTCAGTCAGAAACTTAGTGAATGCAGGAGTGGGTTTTTCAGCCATCATAAAAGCCAATTCTGCACTGGTATGAATACCGCCACCTGCTTTAACAGAGCTAGCTAGTATTGCTAATAATCTTTCTGCTTTATTCATTTGGTCTACAATTACATACTTATAATGTTATTAATTGTAGACCTTAAGCTTAATTGAAGCAAACTAGAGTTTAGATTAACTCTAGTTTGACTTGTATTGTCATCTAGCCCTCGTACTTATATCACCCTATAAACCGGCTTCGGGCAATGAGCGGCGGGCTAATCCTAGCGCTTCCTTGTAGGTCGTCATTTATGGCGACAATGTCTAATGTTGAAAATTGACGCGCTAAAGCACGACCTACATTAGACTCTTTATGTTTTTCTCTAAAGCGCAGCGCCTCTTTATCTCTGTGGTGAATAAATCACTTAAAATTAATTTTACCACCGAGGGCACCGAGACGCTGCGCTACACAGAGAAGGTAACGAGTTGCGAGCAACGAGCTGCGCGCATACCTAGCTCCTAGTTAGTTTGCTAGAACCTAGCCATTTTTTTGCACAAAGAGAAGTGAATGAGAGTAAATGAGCAGACAAAAGACCGAGGGCAACGAGCTGCGAATATCGGGCTTCGAGCGACGAGTAACGAATACAGCCTAGAGTCTAGTCACTTTCCTAGAACCTAGTGCCTGTTACTCCCTAGAGCCTCGCAGCTTTTTCGATCTGTGATTGTTTTAAAAGCTATTTTACCACCGAGAACACCGAGGCGCTGCGCTACACAGAGAAGATAACGGGCGGCGGGTTAATCCTAGCACCTAGTCATTTCCTTAAAACCTAGCACCTTCGCTCAATAAATATGACCAAGACTAAATTCTTAATTTTTGCTAATTAGCAGCTATGTACTTGGTACTCATCGAATATTTCTATATTTTTAATACATTTTCATGTTAGGTTAGGGTTAAACTTAATGAAAACTTAACGCACTAGTAGTTAAGTATTATTAATTAACCATGGAGCGGTATATCAAGTGACCACTAAAACACTCAGTTACTACAACCAAAACGCACAAAGCTTTAGCGACTCAACGCTTCATGTTGATATGTCGGCGCTTTACGCTGAGTTTTTACCGCTTATCCCTAAACACGGCCATATTTTAGATGCAGGCTGTGGCAGTGCCCGCGATGCCATGTATTTTAAACAGCAAGGTTTTACTGTTAGTGCATTTGATGCAAGCGAAAATATTGCAAAGTTAGCCAGTAATTACTTACAACAAGCTGTAGAGGTTAAAACCTTTCAGCAGCTAAATTGTACCAATGTGTACGATGGCATTTGGTGTTGCGCGAGTTTATTGCACGTACCAAAAGTAGAGTTACCGCAGGTGTTTTTAAAGCTACAACATGCCCTAAAACCAAACGGGGTTTTGTATGTGTCGTTTAAATATGGCACGCAAGAACGCGTACATAACGGCCGCGAATTTACCGATTTAAATGAAGATGGCCTAACCGCGCTAATTACCCACCACACCGAGCTTAAAATACTAAAACAATGGCAAACGGTCGACCAACGACCAGAGCGCGAAAGCGAAGTGTGGCTTAATGCCCTAATTAAAGCAGTGCCTGTTTTATGATGAGCACAATGCAACAACAACTCGACTTTATTGCGTATATTCAACGCATGCTGGTTGAGGGCGATTTTAGTGCAACCTACAAATTTGCATTGCTGCATGCTTTGGCTGATGTTTGTGTTGAACAGCCACTTAAGTCAGAGCAAAGCGAACTAGTCATAGAACTGCCAACGCTTGCTGACAAACTCATTACCTTGTATTGGCATCATGCAATGCCGTTTCCCTCAGAACATACTGGTGAAAGTGCATTGCTTTTACAAAATACCGGTGCGCAATCAAAAGTAATTAGCGTATTGTTTGAATGCCAACAAAACAATATTCGTAACTTACGCCAGCTAAAGCAAAGTGGTTTTTACAAGTCGACTTTTAATGCTGCTATGGCCACATTAAAAAGTGGCCCACTTTGGCGCTTACAAATACTTGCCAAGCAAGAAGAGTGCTTTTTATATCCGCACACTAAAAGCTCTAAATACATTACTTTGAATGCAGGCATTGCTAGTTGTTTTAGGCGTTTTTACGATCTAGTAACGTATTTAGCTAAAAATGCGTGGCTACAAAAAATTCAAAGCATAAAGCACAACCAAACACTTATTGGCCCGCAAAGCCAACTGCATGATTTTTTATTTGGCTTTGACCGTAACGCACTCACCAAAGCAAAACCTGTTTTGGTAGAGCTGCAATCAAACACCTGTTTTTATTGCCAAAAGCCAATGAAAAACGATGTTGAAGTCGATCACTTTATACCGTTTGCTCGTTATGCTAACGACTTAGGCCATAACTTTGTGGCAGCACATCGCATATGTAATAACAATAAACGTGACTTTTTAGCTGCACAGCAGCACCGCGAGCGTTGGCAAAACCAAAATTTGGTTGTTAACAGCCAAGTTATTAGCAACGAGCTAAGTGCGTACTTTCACTGCGATGCAGATAAATCTCTCGCAGTAAGCAATTGGGCCTATCAGGTAGCACAAGCAAACAACGCAAAATTATGGCTTGGAAATAAAGACCATTTTGAACAAGCAAAACCAACTGCTGAGTTGTTTACGTTTCCAAATGCACCACAACCTGAATTAGATCAAGTCGCTGAGCCCGAAGTTAGCTTAAAATCAATTGATGATGTATTAAAGCTGCCGTACTTCCCCAATATAAAAATAGCCTGTGGGCATTTTAAAACAGGGGATGAAAGCGATATGGAATTGATGGACGCGCCACTTGGCGCAGGTAAGCTCGACCCGCAAGTGCATTTTTTAGCGCATGCATCGGGTAACTCAATGAATGGCGGTAAAAACCCAATACTTGATGGTGATTTACTGCTACTTGAGCTTATAACGTCCGATAAAGCAGGATCGTTACGCGGCCAAATAGTGGCGATAGAGCGAGATGATATAGGCGGGGAAGGGCAGTATTTACTGCGCAAAGTTAATAAATTACCTAATGGGCAATATGAGCTAATTGCTCAAAACCCAGATTACGAGGTAATGATTGCTGATGAAAGCATGCGAACCTTCGCACGGTTTAAACAAGTGGTTGTGTAATTTTAACTGTAGGCGGGAGTTTACCTCGCGCTTTTAAGTGTAGGAATTGGCTTTAGCCGTGAATTTTTAAGTGATTTAAAAAGGGAATTTATATGAGTTTAAGTGAGCAACTTAGAGCACTAGCAAATGGGTTCAACCCAGAAACAGGTGAAGTTTTAAATAAGAATTCAATTGTGAATACACCCGAGGTTATTAGAGCCTTATTTTCACTCGCAGATGAGTTGTCAGACAGTAAAAAGAATAAAAATAAAAAGAAAGTTAAACTAACCGCGGATGAAAAAATCGCGAAAAATTTACAAGAAGGTAAACCAGCAAGATCTCATTTCCCATGGGAAGAACGCGAAAAAGAGCTATTAACTTCATTTTTTAAAGCAAATAATAATATTAAAGAGGCAGCACAAAAAATGGAGCGCTCTGAACTTGCAGTAGCAGTTCAATTAGAAAAGTTAAGTTTAATAAAACCAGAGGATGTTGAGCGTTATCGTTAATGGTTTTGCTAGGTTGCAGGCATGCAAAGCGAAACTTTGAAAATGTAGATAAAATTATACAGCGCTTATAAATGATGCTTTTGTGTGTGAATTTAAGGGATTAAAACCTCTATTTGAGGTTTTATCGCGTTGGCGATGGCAACCAAAGAGAGGCTGCCGCCGACCTCTCTCTGGACTCTCTCGGCGCACCCGAGGATCACACTGTGTCCTCAAATTAAAAATTGATGTGAACGTAAGCGCCGTGTATTCGCGGTCCATGGCGAAGTCACGGCTTAACTTGCATCCATGCAAGTGATTACTCATCAATTTATAACTTTCGGGTGTGATCACGGGGAATTGGAGTGTGTTGGTAGATTGGTGATTATAAATGTAGACGGGAGTTTATATCCGGCTTTTGGCTTGCAGGCGCAGAGTTTGCTGAGATAAGAATACTTGTGCTTATAATTTGATAACAAGTAATTAGAAATAATAAAAAATTAAATGTAAATCAAAAGCTAATATTAAATAGATAATTTTCATGAACTTATTGTATGGATTAAAGTTATGACAACGCCTTTTTCGAATCAAGCAACACCTAAGTATTTAGGGTTCGTTTACCAAGTACTTATTGCTTTAGAACAATGCTTTATTGCAAAAAAAAATCAAACTATATGGCTCGAATGTTTTGGCGATATTTATGATGGAACCAAGTCGATAGAAGTAAAGCATCATTTGCCAGACGGTAACCTTACGAGTAACTCAGTTGATTTTTGGAAAACCCTAAAAAACATAGTTATTGAAGATACTAGTGACATGGGTGAGTTCATTCTTCATACAACACAAAAGATTCCAATAGATAGTATTTTTTATAATTGGAATTCATTAACTCCAACCAAAAAGTATACGTTACTGAAAAATCATAAGCCCTCAGATACCGCCTTAACTTATTACTCAGAAATCATGAAAGCAAAAAGGGGGGATTTACTTCCCATACTTAAGGTATTTGTAATCAATAGCTCTCAAACAAAAGTTGAAGACTTTTGGAGCGAGCTGTCTAGCCATCGCTACCTTCAGTCTATTCATCCAGACTATCGAGAGGATGCTGTTAAATGGCTACATGGATATATCAACTTAAAAGCTGTTGGGGACCCATATTGTTGGCATATAAATATAAACGACTTTGATGATGATTTTCGAATATATTGTCAAAAATTCAAGACAAATAAAATACCATTTCCAAATACGAACACAGAAAGTATCAATAAAGGTACGGCTGATTCATTTAGTTTTTTATCTGAGCTAAAAGATATCGGTGTGAAGAGTCGAGCAAGGACAGAAGCTGTTTCAGACTATCTAAGAGCAATATCCAGTGAACTTGAGTTATTACAGAAAAGACCGGCTCTGATGAAAGCTGCGATGACAAAGTTTGAAGAAGACGTAAAAAGACAGTGTTATCAACATAAAGATGCAGAAGTTGGGAGTTTAGAGGAGAACGACCTCGGCACTGAATCGGCGCATCTATCTTCACTTAATGCTTATAATTCATTTCAGAAGAGTAGTGTAATTAATATAGAGCATGTGGCTGATACTGAACATTATTTTATGACAGGAAAAGCAAGTCATAGTATCGAAATGGAACTTTTTACATGGAGATATACGAAGGAGGACGTTGAATGATAAATACCAGTAAACTAACAAACTTACTTTACTCCCCTGAATTTGTTGCTCGTTTACTTCACCGATTTATTTCAGGTTCTCAAGCGGTCAATAACAATGGGATAAAATACGAGTTAATGTACCTTTTGCTGCCAGTCATTATGAATGATACGTTGAGGAAGTCTCTAGAGAAAGCTAGTAAAGCAAGTACTTTTGATAATTTAATTCTGACTGAATCAAATAAATTTGAAATACATTACTTGGATGAGTTCGTTGAAAATATGCGAGATTTCACTAATGGTGGATTAATTTTTCTCTCCTCTTATACAAATATAAATATAGGATCTTACCTAAAGACGGATGAGTTAGTAGACTTTAAATCTGAAGATAAAATACTAAAAGAATTCTATCGGGCAGCTTACTATCTAGGGTTGTTATTATCAAAAGAAACGCACTTGAACGTGTTTTTGAAGACAAAGGTTAAGTACATATGAAAGCAATAATAAGTGACATTGTTCTATTCTCTGAATCAGGTGAAAAAAGGCATCTCACCTTTGATAATGGGCTTAATATCATAACAGGTGACTCAAAAACAGGTAAAAGTGCTTTAATAGAGATTGTTGATTTTTGTTTGTTCTCAAAGAGATCCACTATCCCTGTAGGAAAAGTAACTGACTGGACAAATATCTTTTCTGTTGTTTATAAAATAGGGCACAAACAGCTAATCATTGCTCGTCCAATTAAAGATTTAAATAAATGTTACTTTTCAGTCGAGACTAACTTCGATATAGAAAATAAACTTAATTTGGGTTACCTCAATTCGCTTACACTCAAAGATATTAAGCAAGCACAACTTAACTTTGAACAACACTTAGGTTTATCAGTTACAAGTACAAGAGAAACTGATGAACAACCTCGCCAAACAGGTTCAAAAGCCACCATTCGTGATGCGGCATCGATTATGTTTCAACATCAAAATTTAGTGGCAAACAAACACAGTATATTTTATCGGTTTGACGATTACTATAAACGAGCAAAGGCTGTATCAGATTTTCCAATACATTTAGGTTGGGCTGACGGTGAATATTTCGCATTAAAAAGAGAGCAAGAGCGACTTTTAAAAGACCTTAAAAAAAATAAAAAACAGAGCGTCAGCTTAAAAATCGATAGAGAGAATAAAATTCAGAAATTAGAAAAGCCAATTAAGCTTTATTTTAATTCTTTAGGTATGCAACTTCAAGAAACTGATATTAAGTTATCAAAGTTATCAAAGTTAACAAAGATAGCGAATAACTTACCCAAAGTCCCAGAAAATGCCCATGAAAATAGTGATTTAGGAAGGCAACTAGCCAAACTTAAAGTTGAACAAAAAAGTATAGAAAAAAAATTGTATGATACTAATAAATTAATTACCAAGGTTGGTGAAAATTCAGGAGATGCACAAGAATATAGTAATTCTATGCAGCAGCTTCTCGAACTCTCAAATATTGAAAACCAACCTGCAGAGGTAATTTCTTGCCCTTTGTGTAATACCGATTCCTTAGAGATAAACGCGATAGTTAAGGAAGTTCAATTATCTAGAAACACATTAATAGATGAACTTTCAAAAGTAGGGGTATTCAAACAAGATAATTCAGAGCTTTTATCAGACTTGATGAAACAACGTGATGAATTTAAAAAAGAAATAAGACTGTTAACTAGACAAATTAATGATATTAAAAAGTCAATTGGTATAAGTAATGATGACTCATTGAAGGCAAGATTATATACTTTAAAAGGACGAATTGAAGCAAGCTTAGAACAGATCTTAGAAGAAGAAACTCCAAAGAAGGAGAACAAACCAACAGACGACATTACAGCTAGGCTATCTGAAGTTGAAGATTTGATAGCTGGCTATGATTTAAAAAGTAAAATTGAAGAAGCAAATGTATTTATTAATAAGACAATGAATACGTTAAAAGGAAAACTCGACTTCGAAGAGGAGTTAAAGCAAGGTGAGATGAAGTTTGATCTTGCAACGTTCAACTTTTACTACCTTCATAAAAGCAAGAAAATACATTTATCAGAGATGGGCAGTGGGGCCAATTGGCTAGCTTGTCATTTATGTTTGTTTTTAGCGTTACTTAAACTCACTGTTCGAGAAAATGCCTCAATTCCGGCGGTTCTCTTTTTGGATCAACCTAGTCAAGTCTATTTCCCAAAAGTTCGAAGAGTCTTTTCGTCTTCAAATAAAGAAGAGCTACTTACTGATAATGATACAGATAAAGTTGATGAAAATATTATTCAAGTCATTAATATTTTTACTGTGATTAATGAATTCTTGAATGAGTTAACTGAGGATGAAAATATTAATTTTAAACCGCAAGTAATAGTTCTTGAGCATGCGGATGAGCCTGAACTGGATAAATTCATTCGTGAGCGCTGGGCTTCTAAAGGTAAAAAATTAATCTAATACCTCATTCTAAACAATAGATATTGGAATGTATGATCTGTAAATTAAAACCATTGAAATATTTTATATTCCAATGGTTTTAGATTAGTTAAATAATGAGGAATATGGCGTAAGGTATTATGATAATTTACTGATAGCCCTATTACGTTATATAGTTAACAACTATTTTTACTTATTAAGGCAGTATGCTTTTTCATTTGTTCATTTGTAAAACATGGTCTAATTAATTGTAAGTCGTCATTTGACATTGAGTAAATAGAATATTTATTGTCGTCAGAACGTAGGCTTATTTTGTAATTTTTGGGATCATAACTTATGTTTGATGAATCTAAAAATTTAAATAAGTTAAGTAACTCAATTGGCGTAAAAGCTGATTGTAGTTTGTAATTTCTAACGGCTCGTTCAATGAATAGTCGTTCGTCACTATTTCTGTCTCTTGCTTTCCAGAGCTTGCGTAACGGAGCTAGCATTTTATCTTCTAAGGCTTTTTTTAGCATACGATTTAGTTCTTTACTACGCGATGACTTATCAATAAGACGATTTCCATCTTCATCAAAAACACCAATTTCTTGAAAGCGTAATATGCAACTAGAGCCAACCCATAGAGAACTTTTTTTAATTTCATTCTGTATTTCAAAATGATAACGTAACTCTGGATGCTCACAGAGTTCACAATCTTCTGTTGCATCTCCGTAGTCTTGTACTTCACCTGTAAAAGTCCATTCTTTCAAAGCTTCTATAAATTCATCAGCTAAACTTAATGGAATAAGGTTTAGTTTTGACTTTTCTAGCCACGGGTTAGTTCTCATATTAAATTCCTTTTAACGCATTAAAAACAAATCATCACCCAACTGCCAATTTCCCCGCTTCATGCCACATTTTACTTGGCATGGGGCTGGTTAATTCCCACGTTATATTCATCGGCTGGCTGCCGTTGTGGCTTTGGTATTTAACCTCACCGTAATTTACAAATCCCATAGTTCGGCCGTTTTCGTCTTTGCCTTGTTCGCGCACAAATAACAGGATGGTTTTGCCTGTTTGCTGGTGCTCAATATAACTTAGGCCGCGGCCGTGTTCTGGGCGGGCGCTGTTTTGCGTTTGCCAATGAAACAGGGTAGGGCTGATTGCGTAGTCGTGATACAGCGTGGTGGGTGAATAAGTTTTTTCGCACTTATTGAGCGTGACGAAAAGCAGCTCTAGGTTTTGGTTTTTAAATTCTAAAACACCTTCGCGGGCGGTCGATTTTTTATCAAACGAGTGCGCCCCAAATGCTGCGAGTATTTGTTGGCGCGTGTAGCGGCTGTGTAATTTGATTGCGTGATTAGGTAAGCACGTTAAATCGCTTTCTTGCTGGTGAATGCGGTTTATTAATAGCGTGATCACTTGGGCAAGTTCCTGTTGTAACTCTTTGTGTTTAAGTGCCTGTAAGCTCTGTTTGAGGGTTTTAAACCCTAAACTTGTGCCTGTGTTATCCCAAAAGTTGTAGTGCGCCATAAGCGCGTACTGTTGATTTTGTGGCGTTGGGGTAAAGCTAAAATCTTTTTTACATAAATCACGTAAAAAGCATAAGTAACTGAGCGAGTCGCAGCCGAGTAATTGGGTGTTTATAGCGCGGTAATACGCGGCGTAAATATCGGCTTGGTCTGCGGGTATTTCATCACCTTTCAGCCAATGCCAGCCACCGAGCTTTTTATCTTTTGGTTTGTATATATCTTCCAGCGTGACTTGCGGGTTTATACGTAAAAAATTACTTAGCGTTAGCGTGTCATTGGTGTGTTGCGAATAGCTACTTATCAGCTGCTGTAAACGGCGTTTAGAATTTATGGCTTGCTGAATATTTTTTAATATTGTTTTTTGCGTGCGCGCTTGTAACTCAATGCGACAACCCAGCGGTAAATGTGGGAAGTTGTTTTCGATTTCAGTTTTTATCGGTTGGTTGCTTTTACCAATCAGCGCGCGGAATTTACTGGCAAAGTCGTATTCTGGGCGGGCATTTCCTACAAAGTCGAGTACGGTGCAGCACTGTTTTTGGCTGTTGTCGGGCAGGCGCAGGCCACGGCCGAGTTGCTGTAAAAACAGCGTTAGGCTTTCAGTTGGGCGTAAAAATAACAGGGTATCGACTTCTGGAATATCGACACCTTCGTTAAAAATATCTACCACACACAGTATTTGTATTTCACCTTGGCGAAGTGCTTGTTGTTTGGCCGCGCGCTCATTGGTGTTTTTGCTGATAAGCACATCGGCGCTTATGCCTGCTAAGTTAAACTTAGAGGCCATAAACTCTGCATGCTTTTGGCTTACGCAAAATGCCAACGCTTTAATAGCGTGAACATTGGTAACTATATCAGCCAAGCTCGATATAATTTTGTTTGCGCGGCTGTTCTCCTCTGTATAAAGGTTACTTAGCTCGCTTATATCGTAACGGCCGCCTCGCCATGTTATTTGGCTTAGGTCGGTATCGTCATCTAATCCAAAATATTGAAACGGGCATAAGTGGCGTTGATTTATTGCCTCTGGCAAGCGAATTTCAGCGGCTATTACGCCGCAAAAATCATCGAGTATATTGGCATCATCTTGTCGTTCTGGTGTGGCGGTTAAGCCAAGTAATATTGTGGGCGTAAAGTGATTTAATATAGCGCGATAACTTACAGCGCTTACGTGATGCACTTCATCTATAACTATGTAATCGTAATAGTCAGAAGTTAAATTAAGCGATTCAATTTGGCTGTTTAATGTTTGGATTGACGCAAATAATTGCTTGTATCGTTGTGGCTTGTAGTTACCCACCCACAGCTCACCAAAGTCGTTATTTTTAAGCACGCCACGGTAAGCGCTTTGCGCTTGTTTTAGTATTTCTTCTCGGTGGGCTACAAACAAAAAGTGTGCGTTTGGGTTTTTATCGTAAACGGTTTTAAAGTCGAACGCTGAGATTATTGTTTTACCAGTTCCCGTTGCTGCAACCACTAAGTTTTTAAAGCGATCATGAACGCTACGTTCAACGCTTAGTTTTTCTAAAATAGCGAGCTGGTGGGTTTTTGGTGTTATATCAAAATAAAACTGGCTGCTTGCTTGGCCAACACCACGTTGCTCGTTAAGTGAATTTATGAGCTTTTCTTTACATTCAACTTTGCCAGTAAATAGCTCGAAATCTGGCGATTGCCAGTAAGTTTCAAAGGTGCTTTTAGTTTTGGCTATAATGTGCGGGATCTCTTGGGCGGTAATTTTTAAGTTCCACTCAAGGCCGCTAGTAAGCGCCGAATGCGACAAATTAGACGAGCCAATATAACCGGTATGAAAACCCGTATTACGCATAAACAAGTATGACTTTGCGTGCAAGCGCTCTTGCTGATTGTTGTAGCTAAGCTTTACCTCAGTGTTTGGTAGGTTTGCTAAAAACTCAACCGCTTTAGCATCCGTTGCACCCATGTATGAGGTGGTAATAACTTTGAGCTTATTGCCGCTTTTGGTAAACGCTTCAAGCTCATTTTTAAATATGCGCAGCCCCGTCCATTTTATAAATGAAACAAGCCAGTAAATAGTGTCGGACGATTTTATCTCGCGTTTTAGCTCGGTTTCGAGCGATATACCCGCATTAGCACCGCTGAATAATTCGCTTTGGGTAAGCCCTGTTAGCGGAAAAATATTGTGAGAGTAATCTTTAAGATTGGCGGCAATGGGGTTTTGGGTATTAAACAGTGCGGTGAGAATACGCCCTTGGCTGTCGATAAGATTTTCATTGATCAGCTCGTCGTCGCGAATATGATCTTTAAGCCAAAGCACAAGGTTGTTTGCGAGGTTAATTTGTTCTTGCAAACGCTCGTTTGAATTAGGGATAGCATCGATTGCATGTTCAACAAGCTTACCTAAAAAGCGCGAAAGCCACGTAGCCGCCTCAGCCGATTCTAGTTGGCGTTCACCGACATAAAATTGATCGCGATTTAAATTTTGCTCAATTACTTGCGTAATTAACTGCTCGTAAATACCAATCTGTTGCATTAAATCGCTCCCTGTTTGCGAGCATTCAGTTTACTAAAAAATGCAATGTAAACAAGCATTAACTCACTATTGAATTAAAGGCTGTAGTTAAGAAAATTCCCCGTGGTCACACCCGAAATTAAATTAATGATGAGTAATAACAGCGCATGGATGCGCGTTAAGCTGTGACTTCGCCATGGACGGCAAATACACAGCATTTACGTTCATATCATTAATTTAAATTGAGGAAGCAGTGTGATCCTCGGGGCGCCGTGGGGTTCCAAGGGGCGTACGGCGTTATGCGCCCCTTGGTTGCCGTCGGCAACGCGACATTATCAATCAAATTTGAAAAGTGCTGTATTTTCACAATCACCACACACTAATGAGTAGAGCTCTTTGCGTTTGCTCACCTTGGTATTAGCGCTGTTACATTGCGGGCAAGACGTTTTCATTGGTGTATTGGTATCGCACTCAGCACATGTAACAAAATAGCCGTAGCGACCTGAGCGAGCTTTTAGCGTGGTTTGATTGTTGCACTGCCTACACTGTAAATTTACGTCATTGGCAACATTTGGTTGCTCTTGAGTTATTGGTGCAATTGAGGTTGGCGCAAGAGTAGGCGTTTCATTTTGATAAATTGGGCTTGGTTCGTTGAGACTTGATGCTATTGCATCAGTTTTTAGCTGTGTGGCAGGAGTAATATTTTGCTCTAAAAGAAACTCACAGATCCTTACTAAGCTTTCTTCACTAAACCATGGGCGAGTATTGGTTGAAAAAAAGTGCAGGGCATTTGGTATTGATGCCGGGAGCTTCATTATGTCTAAAAGTTTATCTGCTATAAACTCTGATTTTACAAGTCGCTCTTCAAGCGTTTTTGGCGTGTTATCTCGATTAATTATGGCATTACTCGATATTGCACAGATGCTATGCCATTCACGGCCACCAAAATTTTGTTGTATTTTACCAAACATCTTTGGCAGGAGTTGAGGAGCATTGTCTCTTACTAAACTTTTTAGTACTGCCAGTTGTAGCTCAACTTGTTTGATTGGTGACGGCATGCCTTGCCATTGCCCTCGGTAGCTGCGACTCCACTCTTGATGTTGGTTTATTGCAACTTCACCAGTAATACTTTTTGATTCAATAAGAATAAACCCGTAGGTGTAAACAATAAGGTGGTCTATCTGTGCGGTTTCACCGTTGTGTTTAAACTTTACATCATTAAACACAAATACTTGAGGGTGGTCTTTAAATGCGCGGCGTAAGTAAAATGCTACGTCGAGCTCTTGTTTTTGGCCTGCTTTTAATTTTGCTGAGTTGGTTGTGACGAGCGTTTTATCTTTTAAAATCATGAGGCATCCTTTCAGTCATGTATTTGTATAGAATAACATTGAAGTACCTAATAAAAATACTGCTCTGATTAATTTGATTTTAAATATTCAGCAAATTTAACACTGAAGATCACAGTATTCCTTTCACGTCAGTAAGCTGCATGCCTACGGCAAAATTACACACTGCTGTGAAGACAGTTCCCCCGTGATCACACCCGAAATTAAATTAATGATGAGTAATAACAGCGCATGGATGCGCGTTAAGCGATGCTTACACAAGGACGTGTTTCATCGCATTTACGTTCATATCATTAATTTAAATTGAGGAAATAGTGTGATCCTCTGGGCGCCGTGGGGTTCCAAGGGGCGTTCGGCGTTATGCGCTCCTTGGTTGCCGTCGCCAACGCGACATAACTAAAAATTTGCAATTAAAAACCAAAGCGCGAGGTAAACTCCCGCCTAAAATTTAAAAGCTGCGCTTTTCGCGTCAGCAAGCTTAACGCCTACGGTAGTAAAAGGAGCTAGGATTTGCTCGTAGCTCGTAGCTCGAAGCCCGTCGCTCGAAGCACTTTTTATCTTCTCTGTGTAGCGCCGCGCCTCGGTGAGCTCGGTGGTAAAATTGGTTTTAAAACAATCACAGGCAAGATAAAGGCGCTAGGTTTTAGGGAAGTGACTAGCCTCTAGGATTAATCCGTAGCCCGTTTTTCAACTTACCAGTTTTACGCTATAAACTAGTCAATTAAAATTTACTTATGGGTTTTAATTTAATTACAAGTATTCATAAGTTAAATGCATTTTACTTATGGTCTTGTTGATTAATTATTTAGTCTAAAAGTAAAGTATCGTTGACTTTTTCTTAAGGTATTCTAGAATTGGTTGTATAAGTAAACTATAGTTGACCATAAATGAGCGATTCCTCCGTCAAAAAAACACTCGGAAGAGTTGTTAAGCGTACTGAAATGCCTGAGCTTTCTAAGCCATTTTCACCCATGCAGCTGGCTAAAGCCATTACTGCAAAGCGAACTGGTATGAAGCTGACATTAGTGGATGTATCACAAGCGCTTGCTATTTCTAAGCCTACGCTAATAAAAATAGAAAAAGGTGATGTAACTGTGCAACTGCATAATGTACTAAAAGTTATGGAGTATTTAGGGTTGTCGTTCAGCCTTGTAAGTGATGATATAGCTCATAGCAATGATGAGGTGAGCGATGAACAGTGGTACTAACACCAATCGTTTAGATGTGTTTATCGGTCAATCGCAAAAGGTGGCTGAGATAACGCTGGCAATAGGCTCTGAAAATGAGATTTCATTTACTTATGAGGCTAAATGGATCAACGAGGGTTTTGCTGTTTCACCACATTTGCCACTCAATGGCGATTTTGACTCTCGTGCAGTACGTAATTATTTGCAAAACTTATTGCCTGAGGGGAAAGGCCTTGAGGAAATAATTAGCAGTACGACTATTTCAAAAAATAACACCTTCGGCTTAATTAAAGTGATTGGCGAGGAGACATCAGGTGCTTTATCGTTTAGAGCAAGTAATTGTGCAGTAAAGCAAACCTCCTTTCGTGAAGTAACTAAAGATGAGTTAAGTCAAAAGTTGAACCGTTTTAAGCAAGCTGGCGAGCCGATTACACTTTGGGATGGGCGAACCAGGCTCTCGGTTGCTGGGGTTCAAGATAAGCTTAACCTACTCGAAATAGATGGAAAACTAGGGTTTGGTGAAGGCCTGTTATGCTCTAATAAAATCTTTAAGTTTGAAACGGGGGCTGCGCCTTTTATTGCCGTAAATGAGTTATTTACTATGCTGCTGGCAAGAGGCGCAGGACTTGATGTGCCTGACGTTGAATTGCGTAGCTATGGTGAAATGCGGGCCTTTGTTATCGATCGTTTTGATAGGCGTGTTGTTAAAGAGCAAAACCGAGTGTTACGTCGTCATGTTATTGATGGGTGCCAAGCGACAAATTTGCCTCCTTCTTACAAATACGAGCGTCAGCACGGTGATCAGGGGGACGGTATTTATATTCGAGATGGTGTTTCTTTTCCTAAGCTCTTCAATATTGAAACAGTGAATCTGCAAGCGTATCAGGCGCAACTTATTCGCTGGATGACATTTAATATTCTAGTGCGTAATTATGATGCTCATGGTAAGAACATTAGTTTTTTTGTTGGCAAAAATGGTTTAGAGCTCACACCGTTTTACGATTTGGTAAACATAGAAGCGATTATTGAACAGGCGGGGATTGATTGTGTAAAAGGTGGTTCAAAGCTAGCTATTTCAAGGCATTATGCAATGTCGCTAGGTGACTATAATTCACAAGGCGCGGGTAATTTTAGTAATGAAATAACGGCTTATATGTTAGCTGATTTTGCTGATGAGTTTGATATTTCTCTTGCGCGTATGCAGCTACTGATGAGTCAAACAATTCAGTCAGTATTAGCTGCAATAACAATGGCTAAAGCGACTGCTATTGCAAATAATTTGTCTAATAGTGAACTAGAACACATCGGCTTATGTATTAACATTATCAATAAAGCAGCTGGCGAACTGAGTGAGCAGGTTGGGCTGTTACCAAGTATGAAAGCGTTTATTTAAGTTTCTTCGGTGTAGTGAAGTGAGGTAGTAAAAGGAGCTATGTTCTAGGATTTGCTCGTAGCTCGTAGCTCGTAGCTCGAAGCCCGTCGCTCGAAGCACTTTTTATCTTCTCTGTGTAGCGCAGCCTCGGTGGTAAAATTGGTTTTAAAACAATCACAGGCAAGATAAAGGCGCTAGGTTCTAGGGAAGTGACGAGGTTCTAGGGGATTGTATTCGTGCGTTGTATTCTTATTTACCCTCATTGTCTTCTCTTTGTGCAAATTGATTGTAAGTGATGTATTCACCACAGAGATTAAGAGGCGCTGCGCTTTAGAGAAAGAATATAAAGACCGCGTCAGCAAGCTTAACGCCTACGGTAGTAAAAGGAGCTAGGTGCTAGGATTTGCTCGTAGCTCGAAGCACTTTTTATCTTCTCTGTGTAGCGCAGCCTCGGTGAGCTCGGTGGTAAAATTGGTTTTAAAACAATCACAGCTAAAGCGGGTTCCTACAGGGAAGTGACTAGGCGCTAGGGTTTGCATCAGCTCGCTGAACGCAGCCCGTTGCGTTGTATTCTTATTTACCCTCATTGTCTTCTCTTTGTGCAAATTGATTGTAAGTGATGTATTCACCACAGAGATTAAGAGGCGCTGCGCTTTAGAGAACGAATATAAAGACCGCGTCAGCAAGCTAACGCCTACGGTAGTAACAGGAGCTAGGTTCTAGGGAAGTGACTAGGGGCTAGGGTTAATTCGTAGCTCGAAGCACTTTTTATCTTCTCTGTGTAGCGAAGCGCCTCAGTGCCCTCGGTGGTAAAAGTGGTTTTAAGATAATCACGGCTAAAGCCAGTTCCTACGACAGTAAAAGGAGCTAGCTAGGGTTAGCCCACAGCCCGTCGCTCGAAGCACTTTTTATCTTCTCTGTGCAGCGCCGCGCCTCGGTGAGCTCGGTGGTAAAATTGTTTTTAAGATAATCACGGCTAAAGCCAGTTCCTACGATTTCAATTCGCAAACTCACACAATGAGGCAATTAAGTTTGTTATTTGCCTCACTGTGTGAGGCGAATAAAGTGTGCACTTTTTTATATATCAAACGCAAAGGTTTGTTTTAATAAAGGTTGTATATTTGTTTTTATCGCAATGGGTTTGCCATCTGCAAAGCGCTTAGGGTTTACCGTAATAAATCCCCAAAACTCTAAAAACCGCTCTATAAAACGGGATCTGATTAAAACACCTAACAAATCTTGTGGATCTTTGTATTGCGTAGCTGGCACTTCATTTAGTAGGGCTGGGAATGCGGTGATGACTTCTTCAGTCAATTGCTCAACCGAACCGTGTATTTGGATTCGCCACACCATAAAGAGCCAAAAAGTGCGTAGATCGCAATTACTGACAAAGCTATCAAAATAGGCCCAATTATAGTGTGTGGTGGCAGCTTCAAGCATAGGTAAGAAGAATGCTTTAACTCCCTGTGATTGATACTGTTTTTGGGCGGTTTTTTTAACATGGAAACGGCCGCTCTTAAGGTAAATAATACCTGCAATATCTGCCAAAATTCGGGTGTAATGTAAGGCGTTAATTTTGTCTTCGTTACTACCTGCAAACTCACTGATACTGACTGGCTTTTCATACTCAGATACGGCAAACTCTGGGAGTAATTCACTTGCTTGCTTGGCTATTTTGGCTGGTAAATTACCTTTGGTTGTTGCTTTAAATGATCCTCCTTGTTGCATCGCTTCATCTAGTATTATCGCTAAGTAACGCATCACAGGACTTGTTGTTAGCTCATTAGGTATACTTATTGTTACCCTTGCCAACTCATTAAATGGTGCTCTTAGCCAATTATCCATTTGATTGGCTGACAGGCCGCAAAAATCATCTAATGAACTATTGTTGATGCCTGAAATTTTATGTTGAGCTATCAGATTCATTTCATCTAGGCTTAAATCAGGGTTAGCCGCAATAGTGTGTGCTATTTCGTCAAATACTTCGCTGTGCTGCTTTGATGCGCTATCCATACAACAACGCTTATATTTTTTACCGCTATTACACGAGCATGGATCGTTTCTGCCTAACTTCATATGAAATAACTCTTAGTTTCGAAACTTTGCGTAATTCTAATCAATTTACTGATGTTGGGTCAAAGTAAGGTTTGCAATGATTTGATATTAGCAAGCTTAAATAGCCGTTTCTACAATTGTAAAAGCGCTAGGATGTTTGCATAAACTCGCTAACTCACACAATGAGGCAATTAAGCAAGCTATTTGCCTCTGCTAAATATTAGAAGCATCCTGACACAGGGGGAGGAGAATAGTTGTCGGAAACTTCTAATTGAAAGTCTTGCTGCTAGCGTAAAAAATGCTACGCTATCCCTAATTTAACGACAGTGATGTATATATGATTAAAAGGATTTTATTGGCTATCTGCGTGATTTCAAGCAATAGCACATTGGCCGCAGAGCAGTATTCGCAATCACGGTGTGATGCTATTAAAGCCGAGCGAGAAAAAGTTCAGGATAGAATGAGGGCAGGGTATAAGGCAGCTGAAGGTGAGCGTTTACGCAGGCGCTCAACTGAGTTGTTTGAAATATTGGGTCGTCACTGCATAAGCCCAACTAATGGGAGGAGCTACAGTTCAGGTTCACGAACTTATACTCGCTCATCTGCGAATGATTTATTAACTAAAAAAGTTCATGATTCAACGGTCTATAGTAAAACATACGACAGTGATAGCAAGCGACTCGCGTGGAGTAGCTTTTACCAATACCCTGAGCGCTGCCGTGCTAAAGAAATGCAACAAACTGACTTTGTTTGGTGCAGTGAAAATCGAGCTGAGCAGCGTGCAAAATTTGAAGCCCAGTGGCAAGCACCAAGCAAAGCAAGCGCGAATGTTAAACAGCCAACGGTTGTTTTATCTCAACAAAATACTACTGCAATAGCCACAATTACACATTCGATGACGCTAACCCCAGTGTCAAAAGCTGATACCCGTTTGAATACAGTTGCTTTGGAAAATGAAGGCTATAACTACAAAGTTTGGCAATTAGTGGCTGTTGGTTGCCTTGCCTTTATGGGAGTTTTTGGCGTTTACCGCTGGTTTAAAGATTAAGTGCAAACAAGTCGCTCTAAGTAAACGCCGAGTTAGGTTAGGCTTATTGTCACGTAAAGCATGATCTAAGGGTTAACTCGTTACTGTAACTTGACTTGGGGAAGATAATCGCCTTGCTCTAACCCTTTAAAGTAAGCTTGGTAACGGCCGTTTTGCTTAAACTGTAATAAGTACTGATTAAAGGTGTTGAGTAGTTTTTCACTTTCGCTGCTATTTTTTGGAAATAGTAAGAAGCTTTTATTAATTAACAGGGGTTTGGGGTGATGGTTAATAACATTAACAAGCTCGGGTAGTTGATGTTTGAGGGTAAAGTAGCCAACACTTTGCTCTTCAGCAAAGGCGTCGATACGCCCTAGTGCTAAACGACGAAAATTTTGCTCGGTATTACCTACCCGGGACATTTCAAAAGAGCCTTCGGCAAGAGCTTTATCAAACTCTGGGCCATAACTATAGCCAAGTCCGCCCCCAAGTAATAGGCCTTTTAAATCTGCAATATTTTGCCAATCAAAATGCTGTTGCTTATGATAAAAAAACACAAAGCGTTCACTGAGCACTGGTTCGCTATATAAGTAAACAGTTGCTCTTTCGTCACTGAACATCCATACCGCAGTAGCGGCATATTTGTTATTTTCGGTATCGTGATATGCACGTGACCAAGGTAAAAATGTAAAGTTAACGGTAATGCCTGCTTCAGCAAATATATCGCGAATTAAATGCGCTACTACACCTTGGTATGGCAGCGATTCACTGAGAAAAGGCGGCCATTCACCTGCGCTAAGTTGAATTGTCGTTGAGTCAATACTTTGCGCTGTCGGTACTGCTTTACTGGCGTTACTTACACACAACAGTAGTAACAGACTAGCGTTGCATATATTACGTAATCGTTTAGCTGTTCGCATTGTGTAATTTAGCATTTATGATCATGGTAAAAAATCTGTATTGGTTATAAATTCTTCATTTATGATACTACAGTAGCGATCACGCAAAAGCGAATTAGTTAATAAACTTGTGTGCGGCTTATATGAGTTGTCTGATGAGTGAAACCTGGTTGTGGTGTGAAGCAAAGCAAACAACCTGACAGTGGCGATTTAATCGCAGAGTTTGGCTGCGCAAATTAATTACCGAGCGGTACAATTTCACCTTGTAAGCAGGGCTGCTCTGCGATTGCTTGCTGAATATTGGTGATCAGCTTATTGGCGGTGGCTGATGGCGTGCGAGTATGCGCCCACATGGCGTAAATAGGGCGAGCGGGTAGCGGTATGTTTTGCGCTACATAAGCAAACTGTTGCTTGGCGTTTAAGCTGGCAATTTCGCTCATCGGCAATAAGCCAGCTCCCACACCCGATTGCACTAGCTGGCGTGCAATGGTTATGTCGTAGCAATAGGTGATATGCTCAAAACAGCTCTTTAATTCGCTGAGCAGCGCTGCTGAAAGTTGTTTATCGGTGTAGGGCAAAATTAGGCGATTTTGCGGTGCCGTTTGTTTTTTAGTAATTACCGCAGTGGCAATTGAGCCGAGCCGCTTTTGATAAAAGCTTGAATCTTGTTGTTCGCCAATTCGTATCGCTAAATTAAAGCGCTGTTGGCTAAGCTGACTGTTTAAGTTATTTGGATAAATATGCAAATTGAGCTGAGCGTGTGATGTTTGAAACGCACTAATTGCGCTCATTAGTGGCCCGGCAATCAGGTTTTGTGGGCATAGTAGATAAAATTCTTCGTTGATACTTTGTTTACTTATTACCTGCTCAACCTGACTCGAAAGTGTTAAAACAGTGTTCGCGAGCGAGTCATAAATATGTTGCCCCGCGCTGGTGAGTAAAATTCCTCTTGCACTGCGCTGTAATAGTGGCGTGCCTAACTTTTGTTCAAATGCTTGGATGCGTCGCGATAAGGTCGATAAATTTAAATTAAGCGCTGTTGCTGTTTGGCTCATACTTTTGCGCCGCGCAACTTCGGTAAATAAATACAGGTCGTCTAGCATGTTATTTTCTCAATCTTAGTTTGCATTTTGGTCACTATTTTAACGACTGCTATCAAAATATAGTAGTAGGGCATAGACGCAACTATGAAAATTCATTTTACATTAATCAAGTTGATATGGCTTTTTATGTTGTTTTTGTTCGGAGTATGGGCAACTTATTTAAATTTAGCTTTAACCCTAACGTTTTATGATTGCCGGTTCAATGCATTGAATGCATTTCTTTGAAAGTAGTGAGATTTTATGATTAATATAGTAGCTAAAATTACCCCAAAGACAGCGTTGTTCGCTGAGTGTAAACGTAAATTACAAGCGATTGTGGCACCCACTTTAGCTGAAGTGGGCTGTATTCGCTTTGAGTTATACACGGGTGATAATCAAACATGCTTATTTTTGGTTGAGCGGTTTATATCGCAACAAGCACTTGATGAGCATTATCAACAAGCTTATACAAAACAGGTTTTTACATTTTATGAGAGTGCATTAGCGAAAGCCGTGGAAATAAATAACTTAGCTGAAATCTAAAAAATAGGCGCTTTATGTTGCTGGGAGTAACGACATAAAGCTCCCATCGCTTATAACATATTTAGTATCTGCTTGGCTTTTATACGAGTTAAGCATGCCGCCATTGGTTGCTTTTTAAATTGCTTAGCTGAAACGGTTTGCTCTTTCCCCATATATTGATTATGCAGGGTTTGCACACTGACTTTACAGGTCACTTGATGATCATTTTCAACATAACGTAATTCGACTCTTTGCGCTTTATTGATTAAGTTTTTGTATGGGTAGCCTTCATCGGTATCAAGTTTTATTGTGGTGTTAGCTTGCGCTTGGTTGCTAAAGCTAATTAATGTAATAACTAATATAATTAAATATTTCATTGTGTTAACTCTTCATTTTGCTTGGTTGGTAATATAAGTATTGCCTGATGTAGAAAAGCTGACAAACGATTAAAAATTGCTTATGCTTTAGTTTTTCTTAATTGTGAATGGCTATGACTCTACCCCCATTAAAAAGTCTCTGGTATTTCAAGCATGCGGCTGAATTGGGTAGCTTTAAGTTGGCTGCGGAACAATTATTTGTTAGCCAAGCAGCTGTGAGCCAACAGATCAGGTTGTTAGAAGCTCATTTAGGATGTCGGTTATTTAAGCGGCAAACTCGATTTGTAGAACTAACACGCCAAGGCAAACAGTTGCTCCCGGCTATCTTGCAAGGGTTTAGTCATTTTCAATCTGGGATTAATTCGTTAAGCCAAGATACAAATCCACATAGTTTAAATTTATCGGTTTTACCTTCGTTTGCCAGTGGTTGGTTATTGCAACATATTAATGATTTTCAACGTCACCATCCTGGCATTCATTTACGTATTGATCCTAGCGATCAACATGCAAATTTTGCCTCTGGTCAGGTTGATTTAGGCATTCGTTTTGGGTTAGGGCAATATCCCGAGTTACACAGTGAGTTGGTCGCTGATGACAGTTTGTTACTGGCTTATAAACCAGGGTTGCTTACCCCACAATTACCTTTAAGGGCGCAATTATTACAACAGCAGTTAATTATGGATGTTTGCCCTGATGCAGAGCGTGGTTGGCAAACATTAGCGGCTGAATTAAACATTAGTACTACAGCAATGCCGGTATTTTTAGAAATCGATAACGCAGCCTTGGTGATCCAAGCGACGTTGGCGGGTCAAGGAATTGCGTTAGTGAGGCGACGTTTAATTGAGTCCCATATCAAATTCGGGCAGTTAGAAGTTTACCCAAATTTTGAATATAACTGCCACTATAAATATTATTTAGTGGGCCCTAAGGAGCATTTTAATTGGCCAAAGGTAATCGCTTTTCAAGCTTGGTTATTATCTAGATTTCAGCAAGATGATGACGCACTTAAACAATGTTTAAAGTAACATAGCGTTGAGATTGACTAACTTTCTAACTTTCTAACTTTCTAACTTCATAACTTTCTTTAACTGGCTATCTAACACATTTAAATTAAAAGGTTTTACAATAAAGCCTGACACTTTCGCGGCAATAATTTCTTTGATTGCTGTGGAGCTGTCTTCGCAGGTGATCATTAACACCGGGATTTCGGCTAACTCTTGGTCATCACGAATACGATTGAGTAAAGTTTTGCCATCCATTTTTGGCATATGCAAGTCGGTGATAACTAAATCATAGCCTTGGTTTTGTAATAAACTTAATGCTTGTATTCCATCAGTCGCTTCAACAATATCGTGATAATTTAGTTTTCTTAACATATTTATTAATACATGGCGCATCAAAGGCATATCGTCAACGACGAGGATTTTCATAAAGTTTAATTGTCCATCATATGCAAATTACCTTAAGGTTAGTTAACAAAGTCTTACTCTGCCACAAAACACTGGGCAACTAGCTGACTAAGTCGCGCTATTTTTATATTGCTAAGTTGGCGGTAATCAAAGTATGGACACACAATCAACTTGTTTACTTTATCGATAGCAAATTCTTCATCTAACCACTGTAATTGGCACTGTAAGTGTCCTTGCTGCAGCAGCGCTTTAGCATAGGTGCGTCCGGCAATAATATGCAAGGTATTATTGTTATTTAAAACCGGAGGGCTAAAAAGTAAGGCAGTTTGACTATTAAGCTGCAGCAGTTGTTCATCACGATAGTGTTGCCAAGTCGGGGCGAGTTTGGCGAATTGGTAATACTCGCTAGGCAGTGCAAATAACACTTTAGCATATACATTAAATACTTTACGCCAGCCATTACCACAGGCTTGGTTGATGCTGGCAATTTGTCCATCCACACATGAAGTCACTGTACTTAGGTTGGTGTACTGTGGCATCGGTGGTACATTCGCTACATACACAGCGACTGTAAAAGCTGGGTCACCAAAGCCTATATTACTTGCAGCCTTACTCATTTATTTTTAGCTAGAATGCGGTCTAGATTATTAGCAAAGTTTTGACGATCACTTTGGCTAAGCGGTGGCGGTCCGCCGTTCATTTCAACGCCACTTGAACGCATAGTATCCATAAAATCGCGCACATTTAGTAACGAGCGAATATTTTCACTGGTATACAGTTCGCCGCGAGGATTTAGCGCTTGGCCGCCATTATCGATTACTTCGGATGCTAGCGGAATATCACCGGTGATCACTAAATCATTGGCTGCAATACGTTTGACTATTTCGTCATCAGCCACATCAAACCCTGATGAGACCTGCAACCGGCTAATGTATTTTGAAGGCGGAATACGCATTGCATGATTAGCGACTAAAATTGTTTCAGTTTGCGTACGCTCTGCGGCACGAAACAAAATTTCTTTGATCACCACTGGACAGGCGTCAGCATCAACCCATATCTTCATTGTTAACTTCTAATAGTTAGTAAAAAAATGATCCTAACCTAAGGCTTTTAGAACAACTAGTATTAAGTGAACTTTTTATGCTTTACTGCGTTGGTGGCCTAATTAACTATCAAGGAATCAACGATGAAAAATCAATTATTTATCACTCTTACTCTGTTCGTCAGTAGTTTACTGCTTGGCTGTACTGGCATGCCCGATAAGGTTGCACCAGTGAGTCCTTTTTCCATCGAACAGTACCAAGGTAAGTGGTATGAAATAGCCCGATTAGATCACTCTTTTGAGCGGGGTTTAGATAATATAACAGCGGATTATACAATTAACGATGATGGCTCTGTAACTGTGCTAAACCGTGGTTTTAATAGCGAGGAAAACAAATGGAGTGAGGCTCAAGGTACTGCGAAATTTGTTGATAGCAATGATGTTGGTCATTTAAAAGTATCGTTTTTTGGTCCTTTTTACAGCTCTTATATTGTATTTAAGTTAGACCAACAAAATTACCAATATGCGTACGTATCTGGCTACAATAACGATTATTTGTGGCTATTATCGCGTACCCCCACAGTGAGTGAGCAACGCTTAGCTGACTTTAAAGTGCTTGCGCAGCAAAAAGGTTTTGATACTGACAACCTGATTATGGTTAAACAGAACAGTACCCCATGACTGTAAATCCCCTTTACAGTGAATCGATGGCACTAAAGGGTGCCATTTTTAGCTTTCAACAATTCATACGCCTTTTTAGTAAATATAACTAAGAAGATGTAATTCATTAGTCAAAGTTACGTCCCTAAAACATCATTTATATGTAAGAGAACTGAAACAACTTCTGGTCACACTTATTCTTGAAATTTTTCTAACAATAATCAGGCTCGGTTGAAACTTTTAACAGGCCAATTTCAAGGAGTAAGTAATGAAGCGTGTAGCATTATCTTTAATTGCTGGAGCCGTCACTTTAGCATTAACAGCGTGTAACGGAGACGACGGAAAACAGGGCGAGACCGGTTCACAAGGTCCTGTCGGTGAAGCTGGTGTAGATGGCAGCAACGGTGTGAATGGTTCGGATGGAGCTAACGGCACGAATGGCAGCGATGGCACAAATGGTGTTGATGGTGCTAATGGTGTTGATGGAAAAAATGGTGGCAGTGGCTTAACACGGTTAGCGACTGTGCCAGCGGGGGCTGAAGTCACAGGCATTTTTTTAAGTGATGGCGGTGACTTGTTTTTCAACGTTCAGCATCCGTCAGACACGAATACGGCAAAAGATTCAGTTAATGGTAAAGTTATTGATCGAGGCACTGTTGGCGTATTACGTGGGGTAAACTTTAATAATTTACCGCGTAATATTATCAATTCGCCAGTACCAGAAAGTGAGTTTGAACGCCAAACTGTGATTGCAGCGCTTGGTGAATATCAAATTCTTGGTCAAACCGGTGATACTTATGCTGAGTTAGGTGACAGTGGTCTGGCTGGTGGTTTAGGTGTGCACTACGGTATTAATAATAATCAAAAAATCATCGAAAATAATAATCCAGATTTTAATGGTTTTATTGCTGCAGGCGAAAACGAAGGCTACCTCTTTACTAACTGGGAATCTTACCCTGGTGGCGTAAGCCGATTAAAAATGTCAAAAAGTGCAGAAGGTGCTTGGTCTGTAACCGATGCTATGATGATCAACTTTGACGCAGTGAAGGGGACGGCTGCTAACTGTTTTGGGTCAGTTTCTCCGTGGGGCACCCCGCTAACTTCAGAAGAGTGGATCGTTAATTCAACGGTTAACTCAACCACAGATGCATCATGGAATGATCCGAGTGATACAGGTACAGATGGTATCGAAGCACTTGTTGCTCCTGATTTCCCAAATCCTTACCGTTATGGTTATATCGCGGAAATTCAAAAACCAATGACCGATGCGCCAGAAGTGGTAAAGCATTACACCATTGGTCGTTATGAGCATGAAAACTCGGTAGTTATGCCAGATCGTCGTACCGTATATTCATCACAAGATGATACCGGTGGGGTATTATTTAAATTTATTGCCGACCAACCAGAAGATTTATCCGCAGGTACTTTATATGGTGCAAAACTAACCCAAGATGCCGGCTTAAACGAGCCAACTGTCACTGGTTTTGATGTGCAGTGGGTTGAGCTTGCCAGTGGCAGCAATGTTGATATTGAAACCTGGATTGCACAATACGATGGTATTAATACCAGCGATTATGTTGCCGGTAAAACAAGTTATATGTCACTGGCTGATGTACAAGCATGGGCAGATGGTAAAGCGACATACCCTAGCGAGGCCGAAGGTGGTAGCCCTGTTACAGCAGGCAAACCGATGGATAACCGTGCCGCATTTTTAGAGTCTCGCCAAGCGGCTAAAATGAAAGGTGCTACCGCCGAATGGCGTAAGCTTGAAGGTATTAGCATCAATCATGATCGTGTACTCGAAGCGATCACTGGGCAAGATGTTATTGCAAATGAAGTTGTTACAAAAGCGTACATGTATATCGGTATTTCAGATCTCGATAACACCATGGTTGATGACGAAGGCGATATTCAACTATCAAGACGAGTAAAAGACTGCGGTGGTGTATACCGTGCGCACATTGATACAAGTTACAGCTTAACTCGCATTGAACCGGTGATTATGGGCGGTACATATCGTTCAAGCCTGACTGGCGCTGAGCGTTGTGATGTTGAACAACTTTCACAACCAGACAATGTGATTGTTATGCGTGATGGTCGTATCATTATTGGTGAAGATGGCTTCCAAGAAAACAATACGTTGTGGATGTACGATCCACAGTCTAAGTAATTTAAGCGTTAGATAAAGCGTTTTTAGGTGGGTAAACCCTGTGTTTACCCATTTTTTAGAAAAAAATAGAGTCATAAAAATGAAGTATTTAACCCCCTTTATATTACTGAACGTTGTTTTACTCACTGGGTGTTTTGATAATGAGATGCCAATGAGCGACGTTACGTATGTTCAACAAACCTCATCATCTACCTCACTATATTCAGCGCCTTATAAAGAGGGCGATGATATTCCCGCGCTTGCGTATATGCAATATGATGAAGAATATAATCCGGAATCGGTTATTCCACCGCAGTGTTATACCAAAACCCAGGGCAAAAATAATCCTTGTTATGCCTGCCATCAAACAGACAAGCAAGATAAAAATCGCCCAAATACAATGAATGATGGGCATTTACAAGGTGTGTACGAGTTTTCAGATCTTGGACTTAAAAACCACTGGAAGAATCTTTTCATTGATAGAACCCATTTAATTGCGGGTATTTCAGACGATCAAATCAATAGTTGGGTAAACCAAGATAATTACGGCAGCTTTATTAAAAAACTCAAAGCTAATCCTGATTGGCAAGGAGAAATAGCTGAAGTTAAAAATTTAGCTTATCCAGCTCAGGCATTTGATGAAAAAGGTTTTGCTAAAGATGGCAGCCATTGGGTTGCCTTTAACTATAAACCTTTTCCAAGTACTTTTTGGCCAACCAACGGTTCAACCGGTGATGTAATGATCCGCCTTGGAAAAGAATTTCGTGAGCGTGACGGCATCTACAATCAGGATGTTTATATCGCTAACTTAAGTCTGGTTGAAATGGCGATAAAAGATTTAGCGCAGATAAGTACACCAGATATTTCAGAGCGGCGTATTGGTCAGGATCTAAATAACGATGGCAGGTTATCGGCATTGGTAAGTAATATAACTAAGCAGCCCAATTATGTAGGGGATGCAAAAGACATAGAGTTAAGTTATCAGTTATACCCACAAGATACTGAGTTTTTACATACGGTACGTTACATTGGTGTCGATGAGGATGGTCAAGTCTACAATGCACCACGCATGAAAGAAGTCCGCTACATGAAAAAGCATCGCTTTAAATCTAAGCAATTGCTGGCCTCCTCGTATTATAAAGAAGCGAAAGAAAAGCACTTTGAAAATCTGCCACAAACTCGTTATCTAGGCGATAAAGGCATAAACAATATGTTTGGTTGGACTATAAACGGTTATATCGAAGATGCTCAAGGTGATCTGAGGCCTCAACATAAACAAGAGCTGGCATTTTGTAATGGCTGTCATAAAACGGTGGGATCAACTTATGATCAAAGCTTTTCATTTCCGCGAAAAGTACAAGGGCGTGATGGCTGGGGTTATATTGATTTAAAAGCCATGACCGATGTACCAAATAAAGGTGAGCAGCAAGGGGAGTTTTTAACTTATTTTGAACGTGTTGGTGGCGGGGATGAATTTCGTCAAAATCAAGAAATGCTCATGCGTTGGTTTAATCAAGATGGCACTGTGAATAAGCAAAGAGTGAAGCAGGCAAAAAATTTATATGAGTTAATTACGCCCTCTAAAGAACGCGCAACTAAGCTTAATAAAGCCTACTTTACGATCATGAAAGAGCAGAGCTACTTATTTGGCCGCGATGCAACACTATTAAAAGCTAAAAATGTACTGCAAACAGTTGACGACTCACAAGCACCACTTGAAGAACAAAACCGTTATGTGTGGGACATGCAATTAGATTGGTCTACTGCTACACAGTAATAGGTTTGATATGTTTTATATTAAAAAGTAATTACTAGGTAATAAATATGACACATTAGAGGGATATCATATTCCACATAGATTGATTGGCAATAGCTTCAATCAAGCTATTTGTGACATGAGTATCCCCCTACTATTTATAACCAAATCATTTGGATATAGGCAAACTAAGTTAGTTTGCCTTTTTTTTTGCTCAGATCATATTTTTACTAACTAAGCTTAAAAAACAGTTAAAAACAGCCCACTGAGCATTACAACGGTGATATTTAAAGCAGTCATTATTTTTACCCAAGATGCTTTGAAGCTATAAAAAATCATTAATATTAAGACACTTAGCGCCATGTAACCACAAAATAGTAAAGCGCCGTAGCCGTTATGTTGTACAACACTCAGTACTAAGCTTAGTAAAATACTGATCCAAGCAGCGATCAAAAACTGTTTACTGAGTTTGTCGCTAGGGCGGGTTTTAAATACATCACGGTAATGATTAAATTTAGCCAAAGCAAAACAATTAAATGCCAGTAAACATAGGCTCAATTGCAGTAATTCATGCATTATGGTTGCTCCTGTAACTTAGTTTTTGCTGAACGGCGCGCCCGTTGTTGCGGTGTTTTAGCCGGAGTGTGAGTTGGTATTTTTTTGGCCTGAATTACAAATAAGGCTGCAAATATTAAGCACATTAAATCAAAACTAAACAACGCCCATTGGCCGTTTAGCAAGTAGCTTATTAGATTGCCATTGGTGGTAAGAGCATTAATAACAGGCACGCTGAGACAGGCGATACCGTTTATCCACGCGAGTAAAATCCACTGCGGCCTTGCGCGTTTAAATAGCGCAAACAAAGCAACGGCTAGCCAAGTCACAAAGAATGCAAGTATTTCTTTATCAGCGCGCTCAGGGGTTGTCATAGGCAGCAACCGGTTGGCAATAAAAAATGCGCAGGTTGCAAGTGGTAAGCCCATTAATGTGGCAAGGTTTAACCCTTCTACCAACTTTAAGCCAATTGTAGCAGGTTGGTCTTTTTTCATGCGTTCGCGAATACGCTTAGCCCACATAATACAGCCAGTTGCTATCATTACACAGCCAGCTACGCCGCATAAAAAGTATAACCAGCGTAATAATGGGTTAGCTAAACGGCCTGTGTGTAGGGCTGTTAGCGAGTCATAGAACACTTCTGTATTGGTTAATTGGGCAGCAGTTTTAGCTATTAAGCTGCCATCTACACCGTTAAATAATAAGGTGGGTGTTTGGTCGCGAACTAGGCTACCGGTGTCTGCTCGGACTGTAATTGTGGCTGAGGCTTTATTTGGATCACGAATTGATATTTGTGTTAAGTCAGCATCAGGCCAGTTAGTATAAACTTGATCTAAAATAGTATCGATGGCTATTAATGGGGCGCTATCTGGGCTAGTTTTGGTGCGCAGATTAGTGGGTGACACATCGTTAAATAAACCACGAATACCATCTTCGTATGCGGTCATTGCTGGATAGGGGAATAACATAAATATTAGCGTGATTAGGCCTGTATAGGTGATCATAATATGAAAAGGTAACGCCAATACTGACGATACATTATGACCATCTAACCAACTGCGGCTGCCTTTATTGGCACGAAAGCTAAACATATCTTTAAAAATACGTTTGTGGATCACCACCCCAGATATCAGCGCTACCAACATAAATAAGCTCGCAAAGCAGACAATCCAACGGGCTGTGCGTACATCAATGTAATGTAGGTCAAAATGCAGTCGATAAAAAAAGTTACCACCTCTGGTGTCTCTTGTTTGTGCTATTTCGTCGCCTGTTTGTGGGTTGATATTGTGCTCTTGCCAACCACCAAAACGCTTCCCTTCAGGACGAGGCTTTTCATAAGCATAGTTAAGCTGCGGTTTTCGCTCTGTGGGCAAGTAAATTCCCCAACGCGTAGACTCCGGGCCTGCATTTTGTAGGTAATTAATACCACTGATAATTTGGCTACGCTGTTGCGCTACACGCTGTTCAGGCGCTTGTACATTGTGCAGTGCTGGTTGATTCCATAGCGTTATTTCGTCCCGAAAAAAACTCACTGTACCAGCAAAAAATATTAAATAGAGTAGCCAGCATACTAATAATCCAACCCAGGTATGCATCCAGGTCATGGAGCGGAAAAAACTCTCTTTCATAGCCAACCCTTTAGTAATGATAAGATCAGAGCACACCCTGAAGTAGTTAGTAAAATAGTGATCCATATTTTAGATAGTGATTTAACAGCAAACACCCAAATAAACACACAGCTGTACACTAAAATAGTCAGGCTGATACTAAGCAGTACAGCATCTGACCTTTTCAGCGGTAGAATGATACTCAGTAACGCGGTAAACACGGCAGTAAAGGTATAACCACCAACAATGGCGGCAAAAAAGCGTGAGATAACAGCAAAACGGTAAGCATGGGCTTGATAAGCTTGGCTTAATTTAGATCTTATAGAGAGTGTTTGGCTGTTTTTGACAGATTGAGCATGCATGATGATCCCTCAAAGTCCCAAATGGGGGCGAATAAAGAGGGTATTATATATTCTAGATACAGAAAAGATAGTGATTCGTATTTTCTTTGTTGTTTGTCGCGACGACAGCGCAATAATACTCAGTATATTTACTTAGTAAAATGATGATCTGCTTTTATCATTTGCTGTTTTAATTGAAAAGTTCGCAAATTTTTCAACTGCTTGTATGCTTAGTGATTGGAAGGCTATAAGCCGTTACATTAATTTTTTAGGGAGTACTATGTCAGCACACAAAAAACTTAATTATGTTGAATTTGCCGCAGCAGATTTAATCGCCACTAAGGCATTTTTTAGTGCGGTTTTTGATTGGCAGTTTATTGATTATGGCCCTGAATATACGTCATTTAGTGCTGATACAGCTGGGCTTGATGGCGGTTTTTATCAAGCTCCACTTAGCTCATTAACGCAACATGGCGCAGCTTTGTTAGTATTTTATAGCGAGAATATTGCGCAAACACAGGCTAAAGTAGAGCAGTATGGCGGGAGTATTATAAAACCAATTTTTGATTTTCCAGGGGGCTGCCGATTCCATTTTACCGAGCCCAGTGGCAATGAATTTGCAGTGTGGTCAGAACATAATTGAACGCAAAAATAGATCATAATTTTACTAACTCAAGGAAATGAATTGAATGACAGATTTGAGTTGCGAAGAAATTAAAGCATTTGTACCAGCAAAAGATTTTGCGCTTAGTTGTGCGTTTTATCAGCATATGGGCTTTCAAGTCGCGTGGGAAACCCCAGATATGGCGTACTTTTACCACGGAGACTGTAGTTTTTTACTGCAAAATTTTTATAATCCAGAGCACGCTAAAAATTTTATGATGCACTTATTAGTTGCAGATGTGACAGCATGGCATGATAAATTAACAAGTGCGGGGTTGGCGCAAAAATATAACATAAAAATTACTGAGCCAAGCTTGCAAGCGTGGCAAATGATTGATTTTGTTATTTATGATCCAAGTGGTGTGCTGTGGCGAATAGGGCAAAGCAGTGATGATGGCTAGCACCTTGTTAAAGCAAGTTAGTCAATGCGTGATCTGTGAATCTGAGCTGGCGCTTGGGGCACGTCCGGTACTGCAATTTAATCCCAGTGCGCGTATTTTAATTGCAGGGCAAGCGCCGGGGCTTAAAGTACACCAAAGTGGCATTCCATTTGATGATGCCAGTGGTAAGCGGCTGCGCGATTGGTTAGGGCTTAAGCCATGCGATTTTTATGATGCAACTAAGGTTGCTATTTTGCCGATGGGCTTTTGTTATCCAGGTAAAGGTAAGTCAGGCGATTTAGCGCCGCGTAAAGAATGCGCACCTGCATGGCGTTCCCAGCTTTTAGCGGCACTGCCCAATATTAAGTTAACCATAGTGCTGGGTAAATATGCCCAAGCGTACCATTTACCACACACAAAACATTTACCCCTCACTGAGTTAGTAAAATCATGGCGTGAGTATTGGCCAGATGTTTTGCCATTGCCGCACCCGAGTCCGCGTAATAATATTTGGCTAACTAAAAACCCTTGGTTTGAGCGTGATGTGGTGCCACAGTTGGCGCAAACTATTCAAGCAATTTTGCAATGTGAGGATGATTAGTTTGATGATCAATACCCAATTTGAGCAGCATGGTTTTTTTCATGTAAAAGGTTTTTACACTGAACGTGAACTTGTGCATGAGCGCGAAGTGATCAATTGTTTTCATCAGCAATGGATCGCAGATAATCAACAGTTTTATCAAACCAAGGCGGTTAATAGTGCCTATTTAACTGCAAATACCTATTTAGATGAGGCCCAGCGCTTAGTATTATTTAAGTTTATTGCCAGCCATAAGTTAATGGCTCAAGTTGATTCGATACTTGAATCAGCGGCCTTTATGAATACCCAGTTGTTTTTTAATCCGGTTAATCCTGAGCAAGAAAATTATTGGCATCGTGATATGCAATACCATTTAAGCTTGGCGGAGCAGCAAGCTGCGCTATCGGGTCCTGAAGTGATACATTGTCGGGTTGCGCTTGAGGATGAGCCAGGTATTGAGTTAGTACCAGGTACCCATCGACGTTGGGATACCCCTGATGAGCTGGCAACTCGGTTGGCTATTGATCACAACAACACCAGCGATGATTTAGCCACCGGCCATGTGATAGAAATGCAAGCAGGGGATTTATTAATTTTCTCGGCAAATATGATCCACCGTGGTTTATACGGTAAAGACCGCTTAGCGCTGGATATTCTTTTTGGTGAGCCACAGCCCCACGTACTGCATTTTGTTCAGGATATCTGTTTGCCTACTCCAGCGATGCTTTCGACATTAGAAGATGCCAGTGCCTTTGCGGTTACTTTGGCACACCAAGAATAACCGCGCTACATAGACCTGCCTAAAAACCACATGGGCCTCTGTAATAATCTCGAAAGATAAACAGGTCTGAGCTACATTTCGCTGTTACTTAACAGCGCCAGTAGTTGATCTTTAGACATTTGCCCAGCATCACCACTGCCGGCGAGTACTTTATCTGCGAGTGCTTGTTTATGTTCGTGCAATTGCAGGATTTTTTCTTCAATGGTATTTTGTGCTATCAGTCGGTACACAGTAACGGGGCGTGTTTGCCCTAGGCGATGCGCACGATCTGATGCTTGTTGTTCAACCGCAGGATTCCACCACGGATCGAGATGCAGTACATAATCAGCAGCGGTTAAATTAAGCCCCGTGCCGCCTGCTTTTAAGCTGATCAAAAACAGTGGTGCATGACCTGCTTGAAATTTATCAACTTGTTGTTTGCGTTTGTTAGTACTCATGCTGCCGTCAAGATAACAATAATCGATGCCGCGTTTTTGTAAGCGCTTTTCAACCAGTTTTAACACATCGACAAATTGGCTGAAGATCAGCGCTTGGTGGTTGTTTTCTAGTAATTCTTCAATAATCGCTTCTGCAGTGTCGAGTTTACTCGATGGCAACTTACTATTTTCCAGTAACAACTGCGGGGCAATACAAGCGCGGCGTAATTTAGTTAATGACGCCAAGATAGTAATGTATTGGCTGTCTTCCTGATTTGCTTGTTCAAGTGCGTTTAAACGAGTTGCTTCGTACAGTGCTTGCTCTTTTTCACTTAATGCAAAGGTTAAGTTTATTTCGGTTTTTTCAGGTAACTCGGTCAATACCGTTTGTTTGGTCCGACGCAGGATAAATGGAGCAATGAGGGTTTTCAGGGTATCGGCTTGTTGTTGGTTTTTATCGGCGTTACCAAAGCGCTTTTTAAATACTGGCAGGGTATGTAAAAAGCCTGGCATTAAAAAGTTAAACAAGCTCCACAGTTCACCTAAATGGTTTTCGATTGGCGTGCCTGACAGGGCAATTTTAAATTGACCATTGAGTGCAAATGCGGCTTTAGCTCTTAAACTCAAGGGGTTTTTAATTGCTTGTGCTTCGTCAAAGACAATATTAGCAAAAGAAAATTGCGCCAGTTGTTCACCAATTAGTGGCAGTAAACCATAACTGACGATCACTAAATCGTGTTTACCAGCCGTTGCCAGAATATCAGCGCATGCAGTGGCGTTTTCAATGATTTTTACATGCAAAGCCGGCGCGAATCGCTCGGTTTCAACTTGCCAGTTATGACACACAGATTTTGGCGCAACCACTACACTGGCACCTAGACTACTGCGCATTTGTAACACGGTTAAGGTTTGTAAGGTTTTACCCAGCCCCATGTCATCGGCTAAACAAGCATTGAGTCCCCAGTTGGCCAGTTGCATTAGCCATTTAACCCCGACTACTTGATAGTCTCGTAAAATATGGACTAAATGTGCAGGTAAGGTAGGGTCGATAGTTTGCTCAAATTTAGCTAAACGCGTTTTCCAGCTGTCACCAAATGTGACATCACCTAAGTCGGCAATGCTTTGGTGTAAAGGCAATGCACGCGCGTTGGCAATCCGTAGTTCATCACTTGGGTTTTGCTTATCAATATTTTGCATCCCTTCTAAGCGATTTAATAAGTTAGTTAAACGCTGATCCAATAATAATGAATTGCCTTCCGAAAACTCTAAAATGCTGCCACGGCGCGGGGCTTTAAGCAGAGTTTGTAATTCGTATATTTGGCCGCTAGGGAGTGAGATTTTACCACTGACGCTTAACCAATCGTTATCATCATTTAAGTTAAGAGAAAGGTGCTGGCTTTTGGCAACTTTCATGCCTTGGCTCGTTTCGTCCCAACTTAATACCAGAGACTGTGCTTTTTGCGCAGCTTCAAGTAACTCAATTGCTTGGCTAATATCTTCAGGTAAATAAAACTGCTGTTGAATTTGATTATGTTGCGGTGATTGCCGATCAGCAAATAATCCGGCCATATTTTTCAGTAAATTTCTAAACGCTTTTTGCTCTGCTTTTAAATCACGTTTAATAACAATGCTGTCGGTTTGATCATCATCAGTATGTGCGAGTGTCAAAGCACCAATGCCGGGCTCAACCCAAGGGCCATCTACGCCATTTGGCATGGCATAAAAGTTAATGTTGATACCTAATTGGGTAAGAGCGATCACTGCGGCAAATTCACACAAGCCTTGGCGTACGTTGTTGATATGAGCAAACTCGGTACGCTGGCTGCTAATATGATGCTCGTTAGCCAGTACTTGTAATGCGGCATTTAGTTGTGGCAGTTTTTCTTCGGTTAAATTATTGGGTTGTTGCTCAAATAATTGCAGTAATTTGAGCTGTTTGTCATCAATGGCGAATACTTGGTAACAATTTGCGTGACTGTGGATAAGTAAAAAGTCACAGTCCGGATCGCTGATACTCGGTTGCATTACCAGGCGATAGCAATCATTGCTGTCTTGTGCAATTTCAATAACAAACTCGCCTTTGATCAGCGTAAGTGGCTGTCCATTGTGATCTTCAAGCCCTTTAAACCCTATTAATGCTTGTAATACCGCGGCCGTTGCGTGTATCTCGTGATAACCAAAACCGGCATGGTTGTTGAGCACTTGTACTAAGTTATGATCGGCGCTGGTTAATGCATCTTGATACTGGTTATAAGCAAGTTCTTGGGCGTTTACTTTACGACCTTTGGTCCATTCGCCTTTGGCATTGAGTTGCTGTACTTTGGCTTGTATGAGCGGTAAATCTAAATGGGTTAAATCCAGTTGCCATATAATTCGTTGCTGCGCAGTGGGCGTATCAATTTGGCTAATATCATTAAGCCAACGCTGCCATTGTGGGACGCGGGTAAAGTGCTGTAATAAACCAGTATTGGGTAATGGTGTGTCATCGCTAAGCCAATTAACTAAGTGCTGGCATTGCTCAGCTAACCAGTGTTGATGCGCATTAATTGCGCTATTGAGCTGTTCTAACAGTTCAGTATCACCCCTTAGATGATTTACCTGTTCGTCTGTGGCGTTTTTAATAATTGCCAGTAATAAGCAAAATAATGGCGCTAATGCATTCGGGTTACCAAGTAGATGACTTAAGCTGTTGCTTAAACGATGGTTTTGATAGTTAGCTAAATCCTCTTCCAGCAAATAATCAATCGCTTGGCTTGGGTGGCTTAATTCCCCAAGATTTTTTTGATACCATTTTCGACAGGTATTTAGTTGTTTAATATCTGCAGCGGTTGCACTGATAAATAGGCATATAGTGTAAAGTAATCCGGTGATCTCGGTCGGATAGATGCCTTTGCCAAAGTTTTTTCTAAACGCTGTTAAAGCGCTTTTATACTGTATCAAAGCAATATCAATAAACTCACCCTTGATGGCATTGGTATTTGCTTCATAAAAAGTGGCTAAAACACGGTCTCTTTTATCATCTAGCAATTCAGCAACATTATCTTCTTGTAATAATATGGCTAAATTCTCATTCAGATAAATACGTTTTCTCAGCTCTGTTGTTGGGAGCGCTTTGGCAATCAGAGTCGGCCATGCACGCTCACTGGTGAGATTGAAAAATTGACCGCGGATAAAGTTATCTAAGCAAAGCTGTTGCCATTGCTCAGGTAGGCATTGCCACAGTTGCTCGCTGTATGGTGATTGCGCGAGCAAATTAACAAAGCCGCTATCAAGCTCAAGTGATAAATCACCAGGGAGCGGTTTTTTTCCGTTTTTTGCGCGGTCAAGATCATTAAATAGCAGGTGCAGAAAGTGCACTGCTTTATCGTGGTAATAATAGCTTTTTGTAGCTTCGGTTAAAAAAGCATGCAATAAAACTGGCTGATGTTTTATCGCATTAATAGCTCCATAAGCAACTGCGCTAACTGATATACGAAAGTTTGGTCCGTAGGGGAGCTTCCAAATTAAATCTTTAGATTCGAGTTGTTTAGTGTATTTAGCGACTTCAGCTTGAGAAAACGAATAGCCATTTTTAATGTGACTATAAAGACGTTTAGTGAGCTGCTGAACAGAGTTCTCATAGCCATGCGATGAGCCACTTATTATCAGTGCAAGTAATACACACAGTTGTTTTTGGTCGTTATCAGTTGTGGCGGGCGGCAAAGTACTTAATGGCATAAAATCAATAATTAAAGTCGCTAATGATTGCAGCCAGTATAAGTTTCAGCTGGGGGAGTTACAACCAATAAAAAAGCGACCCAAAGGTCGCTTTTTTATAAAAACCTATTGCACTTTGGCAAACAGTTTTTGTAGTTGCGGCATATATTCTTTAATTAGTTTTAAATTACTTTCGCTAACAACCGGCGCACCTGTATTAGCAGCATTAGCTGAGTTACCAAGTGTGCCCATCATTGAACTAGCGCTGTTATTTTTCGAGCCGCCCATACTTTGCAAACCGCCCATTAACTGATTTACTTTATCTTTGTTTTCTGGCGATAAATTACCTTTGATGTTTTCAAGGTAAGCCATTGAGACTTCAGAACCCACAGTAATTAGTTGTTCAGGGGTGAAACCATATTTATTGGTAAGGGCTGCAAACTCTTTGTATAAATCATTATCTTTGATTGTACCAAGGGCGCCTAATGCCATTGCAGTCGAGCCCCCTTCAGAGCCACCTAACATACTACCCAAATCCATGCTTTTTAATGAATCTTGATTTTGTGACCAATCAACAACCGCGGGTAATGCTTTCATATAACCTTGTAAATCTTTTTCTGTGATATCTGCCGCAAGGCTTGAAAAACTCATTGCTAACAAACTAAGAGATAAAATTATTTTTTTCATGTTGAGCACCTTTATTCAATTGTTAGTTGCATTAAAGACTATTAATTAGATAACCGCTATAAATTAAAGAGGGTTTTAGTCTGTTAACATCAGATGATATACTACATTTTTGCCTGATGTAGCTGAACCTCATGTTAATTATTTCAAATACCGTAACAATCGATGAATGGGAAGTCGAGCTGTCAGCTATTCGTTCACAAGGAGCGGGTGGTCAAAATGTTAATAAAGTGGCCAGTGCGATCCACCTTCGCTTTGATATTAATCGCTCAAAGTTACCAGAGTTTTATAAAGAGCGGTTGTTGGCGTTCAATGATAGTCGAATCACTAAAGAAGGTGTGATTGTTCTCAAAGCACAAAGTCATCGAACTCAAGAGCTAAACAGGGAAGATGCGTTAAAGCGACTAAAACAGCTTATTTTATCAGCCACTAAGGTTGAACGTGCTCGTCGTGCTACTAAGCCAACACGTAATTCACAGCGCAGACGCATGGATAAGAAAACCAAACATGGTAATACCAAAGCGCTGCGCGGCAGTGTTAAAGTTTAATTTATAAGTTTGGTTTAAGCACCTCAAATAACGCGTTAATATGATCGTCTCTATCATTAAGCGCAGCTATATAACGGTATTTTTCACCGCCAGCTTGTTCAAAAATCTCTCGGTTTTCACCTTCTAATTCTTCAAGTGTCTCAAGGCAATCAGCGCTAAATGCAGGGCTGATAATAGCCACGTCTTTAATCCCTTCGCTTGGTAAGCTCTCAAGGGTTGCATCTGTGTAAGGTTTTAACCACTCAGCTTTACCAAAACGGCTTTGGAAAGTGGTGATCACTTTGTCTTTGTCTAGGCCTAGCTTTTCTACCACTAAACGGGTGGTTTGTTGGCACAGGCAGTGATAGGGATCGCCATTATCTAAAAACTGTTTAGGCATACCGTGGTACGAAAACACCATTTTTTGTGGCATACCGTGTTTTTCTAAATCTTCGCTAATGCTGTTAGCGAGTGACTCTAGGTAGGTTGGGTTTTTGTGATACCCATTTATAAAGTGAAGCTCTGGCACCCAGCGCCATTTTTTTAATACATTCGCCACGGCATCAAATGTTGAGCCTGTCGTTGGGCTTGAATATTGTGGGTAAAGTGGCAACACAATAATGCGGGTTAAGCCTTTATCTCTGAGCTCTTCAAGGCCCGCTTCGATTGATGGATTACCGTAGCGCATCGCCATAACCACTTCGGTATTGGTATAGCCATGCTGTTTTAATAAGGCATTTAATTTAAGGCTTTGCTGGCGTGTAATATGGGTCAGTGGCGAGCCATTTTCAGTCCAGATACTTTTATATAGTTTAGCTGAGCGTTTTGGGCGAATACGCAAAATGATGCCATGCAGGATGATCATCCACACAATACGCGGTATTTCTACGATACGAGGGTCTGACAAAAACTCACGTAAGTAAATACGCAATGCACTTGCTGTTGGGGCATCGGGGCTGCCTAAGTTGGTCAGTAAAATCCCTGTTTTTTGATTAAAACGCTGATCATGAGGGTTATCGGTAACGGCTGAAAATCGCGACACGCAATGCTCCTAAAGCAAAATAGACGGTTATGGAATATATGCTATTAATATTAATAGCTTATTGTAACGAATGAAAGGGTAAATAGGATCACTGATTTACAATGATTTGATCATGATCCTAAATGGAGTCGGTTTTTTAGCTTCTAGTTGCTGTAACTTTTCAATGGATTTAGCACTAAATATATGCCCCTTTGGTAGCAACATAATACCCGTGTGACTATGCAGTGCATGGCTAAGTACCATATTGATGGCTAGCTCTTTGGCCGTTATTATTTTCATCGAGCCTACTTTTGCTTGCTGCTTAATGCATTTAACTCGGCAAGCCTCCAAAGCTTGCACTAATTTAGGATGGTAAAAGTTACCGCTGTACATTTTTACTGTTTCGAGTGCATGTTGGTGCTTTTCTTCATCTTTTAAATTACTTTGTTCAAATGCATCCCAATAGTCACGTGCAAGCGCGAGTATCATTGCACTAAGAGGAATATCATTACCTTTTAATCCTTTAGGTAGGCCATTACCGTTATAGCGTTCGTACTGGTGATAAATGGCGTCAGACACTTCATGCAGATGAGTCGCAGGCATTAACATCAATTGTGCTGTACTTGGATGCGTATAATAACTTTTGCGTTGCTGTTCATTAAGCGCATGCACGGGTTTTTCATAAAGTGCGGGATCCATTGCTAACAGCCCTATTTGAGCTAAGTAACCAGCCATTGCCGCCATTTCTATATTTTTTGGCGGTAGCTGCAACTGTTTTGCTATTTGCGTACAGGTATTGGCAATGTTCTGCGCTTTAGTGCCATCTAAATATGGATTGGCATTAATGAAATTATAGAGCAGCTCGAAGGTTGCGCGGTGTTCATTTTTTTCATTTGTATTGGCAACTTTTAGCTGTTGTAAGACCTGTTTAATCTGTTTAGTTCGTTTCTCAACTAACTCTTCAAGTGAGTCATTTAAATCTTTTAATTGCGAGTTTTGTTTTTCTACATGGGCTTGAAGAATTATATTTTGTTTCTTTAAACGGTATTTCTCTACTGCTGACTTTATTATGCTTATTAGTTGATCATTCTGCCATGGTTTGTTGATATATGCATGAATACCGCCTTCATTTACTGCTTTCACAGTAGATTCCAAGTCAGAAAAACCAGTAAGTAGTATGCGTTGCGTGTCTGGGGCTGTCTCTCTTGCTTTAGCTAAAAACTGAGCACCATTCATTTTTGGCATGCGCATGTCGCTTATGATGACATCAAACTCTGTCTCTGCCATTTTCTTTAATGCTTCTTCACCCTCGCTACAAACTGTTGAGGTGAAATTATATTGCCTTAACAGTCTAGTAAGTGATTTTAGTACTCCTGGTTCGTCGTCTAAGCATAAGATATTTGCAGGCTTATTTGTCAACTCCGCGATTTCTTGTATTTCATGCATATTTATTGTCTATTCAAATACTTTGTCATTTTTAATCTAGTATATGTTTAAAGTATAAACAATTTTTAATTATTAAATGTTTTCAGCGTTGTGAGTCATTTTATAGAAAGTAAACATATCTTTTCAAATTTTAGTAACGTAAAACTTTCGCGAGCGCAGACAAAAGTGAGTTGTTTTTTTGCAGAAAGTATAAAACCCATCTAGTATGAGACAGATAAGACATTAATGTTAATACAAGAGAGATTGTAATGGCGATACCGATAACAATTGCAGATGATTCAGCGCTGTCACGCAAAACTATTCGAAGGGTCTTGCCAGAAGATTGGGATGTAGAGATACATGAAGCTAAAAATGGAATCGAGGCTTTAGAGGCTGTGAATAATGGTCTGGCTGAGGTGTTATTTCTAGATTTACAAATGCCGCAAATGAATGGGTATGAGGTTTTAAAGGAACTGCATGATGAGCATAAAAAAACAATCGTAATTGTAATTAGTGCTGATATTCAACCAGAGGCGCAGGCATTAGTTAATTCTTTGGGAGCGTTTAGGTTTTTGAAAAAGCCAATATCTGCCGAGGAGCTTAGTAATACATTACAAGAGGTTGGGTTGTTATGATTACTATTAGCGAAGAGGAGCGAGATGCCTTACAAGAAATAATGAATATATCTATGGGGCAAGCTGCAGATGCACTTGCTCGGCTGATCCAAACAAAGGTTGCGTTGTCGGTGCCAGCCATTGAGGCGTTGTCGCCTGCGGCATTTCAAGAAGTTCTCGATAATTTTAAAAGTAGCTGGTTTGCAAGGCAATCTTTTGTCGGAACAATTCGAGGTGAAGTGATTACTGGCATACAAAAAGATGGATGTTCAGCACTGGCTGATATAATGGATTTTGACTTACCATTAGATCAAGCGGCTACTGAGGAACTTGTATTGGAGGTTACAAATATAATCTCGGCTGCCTGTTTGCAGGGTTTTACTAGTCAACTTGAGTTATCTACTCAGTTAAATATGCCTGCCTTTTATTATCCAGATAAAGCAACACAAAATATTGAATGGTCCTCTGTGTTAATTATTGAAGTGGATTTTAAGATTGAGCATATGAAATTTGATGCTCGCGTGTTAATTGGACTCAGTGAAGGGTCTATAGAACAAGCACTCATTCCTATCCGTGCTCTCTTGGAGGAGTAATGGAAAAAGCGGAGTTTGAGCGAGTAATAAGGCAAATCCCCATAGGAGCTTGCATTATTGATGTAAACTGTGTGATTACCTTTGCTAATCCTGCATTTTCTGGCGGTTTAACTGCAAGAAATGACCACCTTATAGGTGAGAACCTGCTCACTGTGTTCTCTGAGCAAGCGCGTTTTTTAAGGCGAAAAATAGACAGTGTATTTGTACTCAAAAACTCTAGCTTCAGTTACTGGCAACAACGGCCACATGTATTTCCGATGAGAAGCACTCGACCTATTACCGGTGATGAGTCTCAAATGTATCAAAATGTTCAATTTATGCCGATTACTGCTTGTGATGGAGAAGTGAGCCATGTGTGTATTGTTGTAACAGATGTAACAGCAGAGGCTAGTTATTTTATGCAGCAAACTGATTTGAAAAATGAGTTGGAGTCTGAGCATCAGCAGCTAAAAAAACTACATCAAGAGCTTAAAATTGCACAAAGGCAAATGTTGCAATCCGAAAAAATGGCTTCTATTGGTCAGCTTGCTGCGGGGGTTGCACATGAAATTAATAATCCTATTGGTTTTGTGCGCTCAAATTTAGAAACGCTAAAAGATTACTCGCAAAAATTAATGAAGACCAATGAAACGCAAAAGAAAATTATTTTAAAGCAAGCTGAGCCTAGGTTTATTGCGTTACTTGAAGATGTTTATGAAAAAAACGGTATTGCGTTCATTAATGAAGATCTCCCAGAACTGCTTAACGAGTCTTTAGATGGCACAGAGCGAGTTCGAAAAATAGTAAGTGGATTACGTGACTTTGCAATACAAGATGATGAAAATTGGGCTGAGGTTAATTTATGTGCAGAGATTGATTCTGCCTTGGTGGTACTTGAAAACGAAATAAAATATAAAGCCAAAACATCCGTCTCACTACCTGATGAAGCTATAACTTTTTGGGCAAAACCCAGTGCAATTAGACAGTTGTTGTTTAATATTATTGTAAATGCGTTGTATGCAATGCAGCCAATGGGTTTATTGAGTATTAGTTGTGCCTATAATGAAAGTAAAGATGTGCTACTTACAATAACCGATACAGGATCTGGTATTAGCCCTGAAGATTTAGTGCGTATTTTTGATCCCTTTTTTACTACGAAAGATATAGGCCAAGGTACTGGGCTTGGACTCTCTGAAGTATACGCAACGGTTCAGGAACATCACGGTCAGGTTAATGTGAGTAGTGAATTAGGCAAAGGCAGTTGCTTTGAATTTACGTTTAAAAAGCAAAAATAAACTTTAGAGTGAAACACAAGTACTTCCTTTCAAAGGTAATACTGAGCTGGCTAAAGCTAATGTTTTTAAATGATGGAGGCGGGTAATGAAAGGCATAATTTTTAATGTGTTAGAAGACATGGTTGTAGAGCAACTAGGTATGGAGGTATGGAATGAGCTATTACAATCACATACACCTGAGGGGCGCGTTTACGTGTCGGTAAAAAATTATGACGCTGGTGAGTTATTTGCAATGGCTAATGGTGTTGCGCTGAGACTCAATATGCCATTGCAAGATGTAGTGAAGGCATTTGGTCAATTTTTATTTAAAGGACTCGCTGATAGACACCTTGATGTAGTCGAGCGCTTTACTGATTTTACGTCATTGGTTATGGGGATCCATGATGTTATTCATCTTGAAGTAAATAAGTTATATCAAGACCCATCACTGCCGACTATATCATGTCGTATTAGCCGCCCTGGTCACATCGAAATGAATTACAATTCGCCGCGTAAACTTTGCTTATGTGCAGAAGGTTTATTATTCGGTGCTGCTGAATACTTCGATCAAGCTATTAATATTACGCACGCTGTGTGTATGCACAAAGGCGCCCAGCAGTGTATTTTGCATATTGAGGTTGCTGATGAGTGAATCTAGCGATGCTTATTATGTTGCTTATCTACGCGAAAAAAAAGCAAGAAGGGAGGTCGAGCAGTTGCTTGAAGATAGCTCGCGGCAGCTATACGAAAAGAATAAGTTACTTGAGCAGCAAATAACGCAAATAAAATCACAACAGCAGTCAATGTTACAACAAGAAAAGTTGGCCACATTAGGATCGTTAGCGGCAGGCGTCGCTCATGAAGTTAATAATCCACTGGCATTTGTAATGAGTAATGTTGATACACTTTATTTGTATAGTAGAAATATGATTGATGCATTAAATCGCTCCAGTATTTCGTTATCCGAAGATAAGGAGCAACTACTTGTCATTCAAGATGATTTACCTGAATTAGTTTCAGATATTAATGAGGGGTTAATTAGAATTAGAGATATAACAAAAAACCTGTTATTTTTTGCCCGTAATGATAGCCAGCATCAGGTTGAGGTTAAATTGCAAGATGCTATAGAATTAAACTTAAAATTGCTAAAGCCATTACTTAAAGATATTAATGTAGAACTTGATTTTACGTATAACTCGTCCGTTTTATTTACACCGAACGAATTAAATCAGTTATTAGTCAATATTCTTCTTAATGCTATTCAATCGTTTATTCCCGATAGTGAACGAACAGCTCAGATCAATGTGTCAGTGAGTGAGTTAAACAATAAGACTGTTTTAAAAGTAACTGATACTGGCTGCGGAATGAGTGATGATATAAAAAACAAAGTTTATGACCCATTTTATACAACTAAGCCTGTCGGTACTGGAACCGGAATGGGTATGTCAATGGTTTTACAAGTTGTACAAAAGCATAATTGTAAAATATATATTGAGTCAGCTATTGATGTGGGGTCTACTATATTAATTGAATTCCCACCATTAGATTAACTATCTATTATCTGGCAAAGGTTGAGTCATTATTTATGTCGATTATTATACAGTTGAAAAATCCGCTAAAGAATAAAGTTTAGTCATCATTTTTTTCCTTTAATGCTATTATGGTTAATTCTTCATCATTTAAATCTGAGTTTTTAGGAAGTGTAATACTAAAAACAGTGCCTTCTCCTGGTTTGCTTTGTACCGAAATTTTTCCATTATGCTGTTCTATAATAGCTCTTGAAATAGCCAGACCTAATCCAGTCCCCAGGGCAAGAGCATGAAAAAAGTCTATGATTTCAATACCTTTTCAAGGTAATCTGTACTGCGCATAGCTTTTTTCTGTTTTGCGGGCATGCCTTTATTAAAGCTTGTTTCTGCTTTTAGCTGATTAAATGCGATGTGTCTCAGCCCCGCAAATACAGGTGCTGCACCTTCACGCCTAATTCGGCAATCATCTTCTTTAAATCCGACATCTAAACGCCAATGTAATCCATTCTCTATTTGCCAATGTTGCCGTGCGGATCTTGCGAGTTCTTCCGCCGATAAATATGCTGAACTGATGTAGTATCTATAGCATAACTCATTGCTTACTTTGTTTTTTTCTTTCCTATAAGAAACAATAACTCCCACTGTTTTGGCATCTTTCCAATTGCTCGTTTCTGATAAATCACTTACGTTATGACTAACAGCACAACACCTGAATTCTTCTCTGTTTTTATGATAATCGGCTTCATTAAACAAAACTCCTTCGGACGCTTGTCGTGTGACCTCAGGTAATAAAGCATTCTCTATTTGTGACAGTAGTCCTTTATGGTTCGCTTTTACTGCAAGTAGGTAATCGGCTTGTTTATCCACTATTGTCTCTGCAATTGATTTTTGACACCCCATCGCGTCAATCGTGACTAAGCAGCCTTTTATCTCCAGTAATTCAAGAAGCTCTGGTAACGCTGTTATTTCATTCGACTTTTTATCAACAGGGCATTGCGCCAAAACAACACCATTTTCGCACGCAAATGCACTGACCATATAAAGTGCATCGCGCCTATCTGACTGATTAAATGAACCTTTCAATCGCTTACCATCAATCGCAACTACATCGCCCTGAGTTAATTTAGAACAGTCTTTCATCCAAGAAGAAAAAGAATCTTGAAACTGCGTCATATCAAT
>NZ_JACJDS010000031.1:0-54597 GCF_014163635.1 Pseudoalteromonas sp. SR44-8 | reverse complement strand
TGACCTTGTGATGCATGACTATATTGCAACTTGTTTACAACATATTGCTGAGCAGCCAAGCAACCTTGAGCCGCTGTTACCTTGGTACATAAAGTAAAGCTAGGTGTCGTTAGCTATACGTTTACCTTGTATCTAAAATCCTCGAGTTGGGTAAAACGATAGAAGACCCTGAACGTATGTTTAGCTTCTCTGGAATGCGAGAGGATTTAAGTGAATTATTAGCTAGTTCGCAAACAAATGAAGAAAAACTATACGCAAATTACTACTTATCAATGATTTACTCTAAGAGTTATGATTATGAATCTGAAATTATTAGTCACTCAACGATAGCTTTGGAATTAAATGCAACTTTAAAAAAGTTAAATCAAGAGCAAGTATTTTCTTTAAATCACCGTTTATACGAAGCATATAGTGAATTCAATGAACATCAAAATGCACTTGAATACTTACAAGCAGCAATCGCTAATGCTAACCACCGTACTCAAAACGAAGTGTCTAATTTAATTGCGTTAAAAGCGGCTTGCTTCCATGAGGTTGGGCGATATAAAGAAGCGTTGCAGCTTAATAAAGAAATTTTGAGTAATCCTGATTTAGAAGAAATAAAACATCTCATTTTAAATAATTTAGCAAACAATAGTTACGAACTTGGTTTGATGGAAGATGCTGAGCATTACCTAAAAGAAATGTCAAAAACAGACTGTGGTTACCCTGAAGATACTTTTATAAATAAGTTTAACAGCATATTCCAGCTAGCCGTGCTTAAATTTGAATTAGGCGAAATTGAAAAATCAACCAATCTATTTCAGCAACGACTGAAGCTTGCCATTGGTTATGGTGACTGTGACTATATTGAAGAAGCCGAAATAGACATTCAGCAATTATATGAAAAACAGCTATCTCAGCAAAATTAAACTTGATTTGAAAAGGCTTTAGTAGCGCTAGCTTAGCATGCAAAAATGTTATGGGTTAAAGCCCTTTTATTAGATCTCTTTGACCTTTTTAAGTTTCTATGTAGGGGCAGACCAAAGTTACTATGAGTGATATAAAAAAGTTAATTAATTACCTGATAGAGAAAAACTCAGAAGAGCAAACTCATTTTGGCGAAGGCTTTCTTCTAACACCAATTAGTTTAGATGAGTTAAAAGCTTTTAATGCGCATTTCACAAAAGCTTTCAACTTTCAACCCCCAAATGAACTTTTAGATATATTAAAGATATCAAATGGCTTTTCTGTAAATGGATTAAATGTCTATAGTGCTAAAGAACAAAATGAACCATATTACTTAGCTGGAATTATTGAAGCCAATCAAGAATTTCATACGGAAGAATCTTTACGTAATTTCGTCGCTTTTTGTGATGAAAGCAGCTCCAGGGTGGTTTATAACTTAAAGGTGAATCAATTTCAGATTGTAGACTCTTTCACGTGGGAAGAGCTAGAAAGTTTCCCGACTTTAACTTTGGCGATAAGCTCTTTACTTAAAACAGCAAATATTTTTGAATAAATCAAACAACGCTAAGGACAGCACATGCAACCAAATATTAAAAACATCCCACAACAACTTGGGCAATACTTGTACCAGCAAATAAATGAGCCTTGGCTTGAAGCCCTGCTCATTTTAAATTGCGAAGATGAAAACGTACTTGAATGCAAAGCCCATTATCAAACAGTCGACGACTCAAGCGAACATCCAATTACCGTGACAGACGAGATTGTCAATTTATTCAAACAAGTATTTGATAAAGCCACAAAGCACCAACCAGAAAAATGGACGCGCGCTATTTTTACCATTAATCGCCAAGGCCAATTTAATCTGAACTTTGAGCGTGATAATAATGATGATGACGTTATCACTGCATAAAATACACACTAATTTAAACGCGTAAATTACGCTAATACAAAAAACACTAAGGACACAAAACATGGATGTTAAGAAAAACACCCGCAGCAAGCTAAGCCTAACCGCCTTACTTTTTTCAAATAGATTTATCAAAAGCCCTATTATTCGTATCGCGATCATCTTCGCCATTATTATCGCGTGTTTACTAATGATCAAAGTGGCCATAATGGCCTTTTACATCACTGTATTTATGCTAGTCGCTTTTTTAATATTGGGTACATGGCAACGATTTACTAAGCTTAAAAAGAGCAAAACCCTAAACTAATATTTATTATAGTCATAATGAAACTGTTTCTTTTATTGCTATAAACATAATAAAATAAGGAAAACTGGTATTTTTTGCAACTATGATTTGAACCTCATCCTTATACATACTAAAATGCCATTTGATTTATAGTTAAAGTAAATATAAAAGTCATGGAAGACTCTAGTAAATACATAATCCTTCCTATTGTTATTCCATGATTTTTCGTTGCTAAAAGTGATATAAACAAAGATGTTTATAATGAACAATTTAATGGAGTAATTATGAAAAAATTAAGTGCGCTGGTTGCTATAGTGATGCTATCAGGTTGTTCAAGTAACCCTAAAGTTGAACAACAGACGGCTTCTGCTGAGCAATCTGTTGTCACCACAGAAGAAGTAAACAGTGCAATATCACTGACCGTTATTACTTCTCCTGATGATGCCCGTATTCGCATAATGAATATAAAGCCGAAATACCAAGCAGGTATTGAACTCGATGAAGGTAAATACGACATCGAAATTACTAAAGACGGTTACTTAACCTATAGAAAGTGGGTTACTGTTGATAAGAAAACGATCCTGACTATCGAGTTAGATCAAATTGAAGCAAGCCAATCTGCATTATGACACCACTGATGGCAAGTTTATTCTTGCCATCACCAATTTGTATTGCCTGTGTTAAAAATTAAGTATAGTTTCCATAAAAAGTAATTGTCGTATTAAAAAAATCCCCGTATCCTGTTGCGCTTATTAAATGGACAGTAAAAATAAGGATATGAATTTTGGAGTCATCACAAAACCACTCTGACCAAGCAAATACACCTCCTCGAATACCTAACGTACTGAAAAAAGTTGATAATAAAGAGCTAAAAAGTACTAGCTTTTGGTTGAACCAAGTGTTTTTAGTACTTTCAACTATTTTTGGTGTTTACTTAGCTGCGCAAAGCGGTTTAGAGCAAGCACTAAAATTTGATTCATATAGTAAAATGGAGGATAACTATTATTTGCGTACTTCATTATATGATGAAGTAAATGATAATTTAGAGAATATAAAACGCTATTCGTTACTTTTAGCCAAAAGCCCACACACAAGTGAACTTGAATATAATAAACCCACGCTTGAAAAGTATATTTGGCAAACTATGCAGTACTCACCAACAACTCTTGAAACTCCGAGTATATTTCTAACACAAATTCGTCGTTTTTATAGTCGTGCTGAGTTTGTCATTGATGCGGCGTTAAAGCGTAAAATGTCTGCGCGCCAAGCGTCAATTGAACTAAATCAAATTGCCGATATTATTGAGCAACAAACATTACCTCAACTAAAAGCTAGTGCATTAAATTTACAACAAGAATTACAACAAAACGATATTATTATCGGCTCATTGAAGGAGGCTGATAATGCCAACTAAACGCTGCCCTCACTGCAAAGATCACCCTTTGGATGTTACTCATTATCAAGGTGAAGAGATAGATATCTGTCGCGAATGCGGTGGCTTATGGTTTGAAAAAAACGAAGTTAACCGGATGATTGCCGAAATCAACGAAGGTCCTATTGGTGAAAAATACGAGACTCATTTTGGTGAGTCATTAGGTATTTCTAAGCTAGACTGTCCCGATTGCAGTAAGAACCTTGAGCGCTTTCATTTACTCGAAGATTTTCATACCGAAATTGATGTTTGCCGTCATTGTGATGGCAGTTGGATTGAAAAAGGTCAATTAGAAAGCGTTGAAAACAGCCCCGAGCTCAAAGCAAGCCTAGACAAGCTAAACCAAAAAGTTAGTTGGAAAACTTATCTGTTTCAATTTTTAACGCAAATGCCCGTTGAATATAACCTAAAACCAAAACAAACGCCGTGGGTTACTCGCGGTTTAATTGCACTCAATGCCATTGTTTTTGCCTTGTATTTTTTCAATTCAGACGCATTCAGTGCCACCCTCGAATTATTTGCAATGAATCCAAGTAAGATCTCTCAAGGCGAACATTTATGGAGCGTGATTACCTGTGTTTTTTTACACGGCTCAGTAATGCACCTTATTGGTAATATGTACTTTTTATACATTATTGGTGATAACCTCGAAGACGTATTAGGTCATAAAAAGTTTTTAATATGGTATATGGTATGCGGTTTGGCAGCGTCTTTTGCTAGCTTTATCGTTGATCCCAGCTCGATTATTCCAAGTGTCGGGGCTAGCGGCGCAATTGCAGGGCTATTTGGTATGTACTTAATGTGGTTTAGGCACGCCAGCCTAACTTTTATGTTTATCATTTATCAAAAGAAATTATCTGCAGTGTGGTTTTTTGTAATTTGGTTAGGGATCAATATTTATGGCATGATTGCAGCACCTGATGGTATCGATTATGGCGCTCATATAGGTGGCTTTATCGCAGGGTTATTGATCGGCTTTGCTCTTAAAGCAAAAATCACTGCACAAAATCCTATAATTGAATTATTAAATCAACCTGAAGCACAGTTAAAACGCTAATTTAACGCTTAAACCTTCCCTATCTGTGCTGATGGGAAGGTTTTCATTTATTACGTATCACTCACTACTTTATGAATAATGGCTTGGCATTGAGCTACGTTCATAAATTTTGGTACTGGATAGTCCCAGTTAGCCTCTACAATTGCAGCATCAGCAAGCTTAGGTATATCAGCTACTTTTAGCTCTTTTAAATGACGAGGGATAGCTAGATCAATAAGTAACTGCTCTAAGGTGTTTAATAGTATTGCTGCTTTTTCTGCTGGTTTTTGGTGTGATTGTGCTAATTGGCAATGATCAGCAATAGCCGCCAGCTTTTTATCTATACTGGAACCATAAAATTTCAGCACATGCATCAATACCACACTATTTGCTAAACCGTGAGCTGTGCCGTATTGCGCGCCAAATTGATGCGCTATAGCATGCACATAACCTACAGATGTTCGGGTAAACGCTTGTCCTGCATAAAATGAAGCGAGTAACATATTTTCCCGCGCAACTAAGTCATTACCATTTTTATACGCTGTTAATAAATTTTGTAAAATAAGTTCGATTGCCCGCAATGACTTGTCATCACTAAAAGCAAGGCCATTAGTGCCTATGTATGCCTCAAGTGCATGCGTGAGTGCATCGATACCTGTAGCTGCGGTAATAAAATCAGGCACCGTTTGTGTTAGCTCAGCAATTAAAACTGCATCACTTGGTACAAGAGCAAAGTCAGTGGCGGCATATTTTGTTTGCATTTGCGGATCGTTTACCACCGCAGCAACGGTCGTTTCTGAGCCAGTACCTGCAGTTGTTGGAATAGCACATAATGGGGGAAGTTTTTTCAGTACTTTAAACAAGCCTTTTAACTGCTTAACTGATTTATTAGGTCTTACTGCACGTGCGCCAATTAATTTGGCACAGTCAATTACTGAGCCGCCACCAACGGCGATAATACTATGACATGTGTATTGCTGATAAAGTGCTAAACCGCTTTCAACATTGCTAATCGTTGGATTAGCATCAACGTCACTAAACAGCTGCCAAGAGATTGCCTGCTCATCCAGCAAAGCTAAAATGGGAGCAACAACGCCTAAATTTTTTAACGTATTGTCAGTTACAACTAACACAGGTTTATTAGGATTAAGTAATGCAAGCCATTGCTTAAACCCGCTATAACCTTGATACAAACGCGGATCAGGAATACCAATAAAAATAACAATACATTTTAAAATAAAATGATAGCAGCGATATAAAAAATACATAAAATCAGACTTTTGTTATTTTTAGGTTACCTGATAGTGCATCAATTTAAAGCAATTGCCAATAATAGGCAGCCCCTAATACAGAAGTATTTATAATGATAGTGAGCCAAAGTACCGCAATAAATGCACGTTTTTGTGATTTATGTCTTAACCATTGCTGAGCGATCAGTGCTCCCGGCCAACCACAAATTAATGCTAAAATATGTAAACTACGTTCCGGCACTCTAATAGGCTGATCTGTTGACTCTATCGCCAAACGCTTATCCCATTTATAAACTAAAAACGTAATACTGCTCACAGTACAGTAAACACTGGCGACCAAATATGGCCAATAATCAAGCAGCCCACCAATCACTAATACAACTAGAAAACTAACAGAAAAAAGCAATAATGTTTTTTTAATCAACGGACTCTCGCCTATACTACAATTTGAAAAACTAATAATGATAGGCACGATTATGTCATACCTAAAAACACTTTTACTATCTTTTTGCTTTATCTACGCTGGTGCTATTAGTGCACAAACGATTGACTTAGCACCAGAGCTTGAAGTATTTAAACCTTACCTCGGCACATGGCAAGCTGATTTCAATGTTGCCGATAATAAGCCAAAGATTCAGGATGTAAGTCGCTGGGAGCGAGCCCTCAATGGGAAAGCAATTCGTACCCTTCACTCAATTAATGAAGGTGAATATGGCGGCGAATCAATGATATTTTGGGATAGTAAAAAGCAGTCATTAGTTTTTTATTATTTCACTACAGCAGGCTTTTATACTCAAGGGACATTGAAAGTATTGAGCCCTACGCAGTTTGTAGCATACGAAACCGTAACAGGTTCAAAAGAAGGCATTACAAAAGTAAAATCAACCAGTGATTTTAAAGATGAGCAGTTTGTTGTCTCTACCTCTTATTTAAAAAAGGGTGAATGGACAAAACCTGAAAAACGTATTTACACTCGCAGTAACAAACAGGTTATTTTTAAATAGAAACGGCATAAAAATAGTCGAGTAAATCGATTTGCTGGACTGATGATTTACGTATAAAAGCCATACCTAATTTGAAAGAGGTAGCGCGTTGAAATATTTTGCCGCTCTTTGGTTTGTATTATTTTGACAGCTGAATTAGGGGTGGACCTAGTTTAGAGTTGATAATGTAACTCAAACTAACCACGCCGAAGTGGCGTGGCTAGTTTGTGAGCGACAGGTTAAGTTATACCGGTTTTATACAGAACCAAGTTAATCACATTGGAGGTATTATGTTTTCAATTTATTCAATTCATCGTCTTGTTGTGCAACAAGCTGATTGAGCATTTGACTACCATCGCCAGCTTGAGTTGATAAATCAGCAAGTTGTGATGCAGCATCGGAGATCAACGTTAAATTACGATTAATTTCTTCAGTTACAGAACTTTGCTCCTCTGCAGCCGTCGCTATTTGGGTGATCTGATTAGTTATCTCTTCCACTTTAATTACCACACTGTGTAAAGCATCAAAAGCAACGGTAGTTTCATCAACTGCAGTTTGTGCTCGCACAACTCCTTTTTCAATCACTGTTGAGGCATTACCCACTTCAAGCTGTAAGTTGTCAATTAAGCCACTAATGTCATCTGTTGACGCACGAGTTTTAGATGCCAGAGCACGCACTTCATCGGCTACGACAGCAAAGCCTCGCCCCTGTTCACCAGCGCGAGCTGCCTCAATCGCAGCATTAAGTGCGAGTAAATTAGTTTGCTCTGAAATAGTGCGGATCACATCTAAAATTTGTGTAATATCGTTACTACGCGCCGCCACTTTGGCTACGGCTTGATTGGCTTGCTTTATTTCTTCAGACATAGTTTTCACTTGTGATACCGCAGACGATAAACTCGCTTCGCTACTGACCACTAATGAATTAATTTCATCCGCTTGCTGCGCTGATTGCTCTGAAGCACGGGCAACTTCAAGTGCAGTGGCACTCATTTCATTCATTGCCGTTACGACACTTTCAATTTCTTGAAACTGAGCTTGCACATTTTGCTTAGTATCAACGGCTACATGTGCGGCAATTTGTGCCTGCTCCTTAGTTTGCCCTGATACATCTTTTAATTGCGCAATTAAATCACGTAACTTTTCCAAAAACGCATTAAACCCAACAGCGAGCGCAATTAACTCTGCATGAGTGTCAACCGTTAACGTTTGTGTTAAATCCCCTTCACTACTGGCTAAATTATCAACCCGTAACTGAATTTGTTGCAGCGGCGCCACGATGCTTTTGACAACTAAAGTCATAATAATAAATGCAGCGCCAGCAATCACTAACCCAGATATTAAAATTAACCCACCAAGAGTGTTGGCATTATCTTGCATACTTGCACTGAGCTGCTGTGGTCCTTGTAGTGCAAGCTCTGCAGGTACTTCTACTAGCAAAGTCCACTGACGACCAGCAAGTTTAATATCTATTGGGTAATTGACTAAATATTCATTTTCGCTCTTTTGTACTCCAGAGCTTTCTTTCAAACTAGTATAATTTTTTAACACCGAGGCAGAGACTGCTTCTTTTAGCGGACGACCAAGTTTGTCTTTGTTATGACTGCTACCCACAATTAAATCCATCGAACTTAATAAGGTAACTCGCGCCTGACCATTATATAATTCTTTTGATAACTGCTCGGTCATAGTTTGAAAAACTGGCAGTGTAATATCAACGCCACTGAGGCCAATAAACTTACCGTCGCGCAGTATTGGCACAGTCAAAGATGTCATCATTTCCGAATTGCCGGGGGAGATTTCGTACAAGTAGGGTTCCATAATGCACGGTTTTTTAGTGTCTTTAGCACATAAGTACCACTCAGCCTCACGTTGACCAAATTCGTTTAAAGTCGTAACGTATTTTTCTGCTGCATCTTCAACAACTTGCTGTTCAATCACACCTTCACGGCTGCGAGTGAAGTAAATCTCTAAGGTGCCTTGGCCTGCGACTGAATGATCAAAACCACTTTTATATTGTTGATCGTTACCATCAAAACCATTAGCTTCAAATTGCGAGTAGATTGAAGAAAGTATCGAATTACCTTCTATAATAGAGCGATTAAGCTGTACCACCGAATCACGTGTTAAAGCATCTTTAGCCGATTCATTACCAAGTATCGCAGCGAGTGAAAAAGGCACTCGATATGCTTCGTTGATAAACCCTGCGATTTTTTCACCGTACACTGCAGCATTACTGGTGAGCTTTTCTTCTACCTCTGTAACTATCAATTTTTCAGCTTGTGCTGATAACACTTTATTGCTGCTTGATAATTGCCACCAAAGCACACTCGATAGCACTACAACGGTGATAAAAATACTACCTAAAGTAAGCCATAGTAACTTTTTCGCCAACGCTAATTGCCGCATTCCACTTATCCTCGAATTAAAACTACGTTTACATTCTAGTTCAATTATTCATAAGTTAATCAATTTTGTTGAAAAAAACCGTATTAATGGATATTCCTAGACCACTCAACCTAACCAGTGGTTAATAAACTTTCCCGATAACAAAGCCAATTTAGACATCGAGTTGATCATTACTGAACTATTTGTGTTAATGCTTGGCAATGACATACATGGTTTAACATACTGAAATAGTATTAATATACAATGATATAAGTGAGGATATTGATTGTCGGGTAGCGCAAACTAAGGATTACAAATTTTAGTACAGATTATCACAATTGCGCTTCTTGGTAATAAATGGCGCTCTAAAAAGCTCATGGTTATAAATAAAAGCCACAAAAAAGGCGCATTTAAAATAAAAATGCGCCTTTAAAAATATAAATTATTAAATTTACAATAAGTTAGATAACCGACAATTCAATTGCGATATTACCACGAGTAGCATTTGAATATGGGCAAACTTCGTGTGCTTTAGCCACTAACGCTTCTGCGGTGTCTTTATCTACATCACCGACAAAAACAGCTAATTTTACAGCGATACCGAAACCACCTTCGATTGGACCAATCGATACTTCTGAATCAATACGGGTATCAGCAGATAACTTAACTTTAGCTTGGCCTGCAACTAATTTTAATGCGCCAATAAAACACGCTGCATAACCCGCTGCAAACAACTGCTCAGGGTTAGTGCCTTGACCATCATCGCCACCTAACCCTTTTGGAGTTGAAAGTGCCACATCTAAACGGCCATCGTCTGATTTTGCAGTGCCCTCGCGGCCACCCGTTGCAGTTGCTTTAGCTGTGTAAGCGACTTGTAGTAATTCTTTCATAATGTTTTCCTTATTTAAGGTTGGGACTAAATTTATTTTGCATGCAAAATAATAAAGTAGTTTATTGATCATTGCAAATATTTTGCATGCAAATTAAAATGCAGTGTCATCATTCGAGAGCTACTATGAAATATCCACAATTGAAATTAGATAATCAAATTTGTCATCGTCTGTATATGGCCTCCAATTCAGTGGTACGTGCCTATCGAGATGCACTAAACGAACTTGAACTGACCTATCCACAGTATGTGGTGATGATGGCGCTCTGGGAAGAAGATGAGATCAGTATTGCACAGCTGCTGGAAAAAACCGCAATAGATGGCGGCGCCATGACACAAATTTTGAAAAAAATGACCGATAAAAGCTTATTAGCCGTGGTTAAAGATGAAACAGATAAACGTAAGCGAGTCGTAAAGTTACACAAACAAGGCATACAGCTGCAACAACAAGCAGCGAATATCCCTGAGCAAATTCGTTGCCGTTTTCCATCTATTACGCAGCAAGAAGCCACACAACTAATTACTTTACTTGATAAACTCAATACTGACTTAAGTTAATTATCAAAAATTTTGAGAGAGATTCGTGTATATATACCCCACTCTTTTTCTATTATAAAACTGCGTTATAGTGGGTGCAGCAAAACAATTTAACGGAGCAACTCATGAAAGCAATTGGATACCAAACAGCAACCAAAACACTTAGCAATCATTCTTTCGAAGCCATCGAGTTACCTATTCCAACAGCATCCGGTCACGATTTATTGGTCGAAGTAAAAGCAATTTCAGTTAATCCTGTCGATGCGAAGATCCGCGCAAATGTTAGCCCTGAACAAGGTCACAAAGTCATTGGTTGGGACGCTGTTGGGATCGTAAAAGCTGTTGGTGATAAAGTAAGTTTATTTAATCTGGGCGACCGGGTTTATTACGCCGGTGATTTAACTCGCTCAGGCAGTAATGCTGAATTTCAACTAGTTGATGAACGTATTGTTGGCCGTGCGCCTACTACCTTGAACGATGCCCAAGCTGCTGCGTTACCGCTAACCAGTATTACAGCCTGGGAATTACTGTTTGATCGTTTGCAAATATCACGTTCCAACAATGCAAAACCAGCTTCATTATTAGTTATTGGTGCCGCAGGCGGTGTTGGCTCAATTTTAGTGCAGTTGGCCAAACAGCTAACCAACTTAACGGTGATAGGTACAGCATCACGCGTAGATAGCGTTAGCTGGTTAAATGCGCTAGGTGTTGATCAAGTGCTTGATCACTCACAAAGCTTAGATGCACAACGAATAGAGCATAATCTTGCTGAATTTGATTATGTAATTAGCCTCACTCATACCGATCAACATCTTGATGAAATTATTAAAGTGATCAAACCACAAGGTAAATTAGCTTTAATAGACGACCCAGCAAGTTTTGATATTTTAGCGCTCAAGCGCAAGAGTATCTCACTGCATTGGGAGTTTATGTATACTCGTTCAATGTTCCAAACTGACGATATGATAGCGCAACATCAGTTACTTACTGAATTAGCAGAGCTAGTTGATAACGGCATCATTAAAACTACCTTAGGCCAACATTTAGGGAAAATTAATATAGAAAACCTGCTCAAAGCGCACGCAATATTAGAATCTCATCAATCACGCGGTAAGCTGGTACTTGAAGGGTTTTAAACTTACTTAATATTATTGCGCGCTCATCTGAACGCGCAATAATTCCCCTTCTGCTCCAGCAAAGTGCAAAGCCATCATTATTTTTCACTACATTAGTGCTTATACTCAATCATACAACAACGAAAAAACCTTAAGCTATTGATTTGTTTTAACTAAAAATAATTATTAAGACTGGCACAGATCTTCCTTACAAAAGAGTAACTCACTAATCTGAGTTTTACCTTCATTTACCTCGTCTACAGGGAGCGAGCTATGACTAATATTTATCATATGTTGTATTTACTATGGCGCTTAGATATAAGCATTTGGCATATTCACCATGCTAATGATCCACATACCACCGCAGAAAAGGAGCGTGAATATGTTAAGTAACTACCCGCACTTAGATGAAGCGCTTAAAAAGTTGTCGGTGCATCAATTAACAATTAGCCAAGCCTCTGAGCACTATGATTTGCCCAAACGAGTTATCTATAAAGCACTGCGTCAACAACAAGCAAAAATAGCACAGCAAAAAAGCTACCTACTCGCAGCACAAAAACGTTTGCAACAAAACTTGCAGAGCGTAGAGCTAGAATTAGCTAATTTTAATTAACCTACTACTGATTATTTTCTGTATAGTTTAAATACACTAAAATTAGTAAAATTGCAGGATAACTATGACAGCTGTAGAAGTTAATTTTGATGGCCTTGTAGGCCCGACTCATAACTACGCGGGATTATCATACGGTAACGTAGCATCATTAAATAATGCGGCCAGTTACTCCAATCCAAAAGAGGCGGTACTGCAAGGCTTAGCGAAAATGAAAGCTATGCATGACTTGGGGCTAACTCAAGGAGTATTTGCCCCACATGCTCGCCCTGATATAAATGTATTGCGTCGTTTAGGATTTACAGGCACTGCTGAACAAGTGATCAGTAAAGCGTTTAAAGCTGATCCTGTTTTAGTTCGCGCATGTTATTCAGCATCATCAATGTGGACTGCCAATGCCGGCACTGTATCACCATCAGCCGACACACTTGATGGCAAAGTTCACTTTACTGCTGCTAATTTGAATAACAAATTTCATCGCTCCCTTGAGCCTCAAACAACAACACGATTACTTAAAGCCATGTTTAATAACGAAGGCTACTTTAGTCATCATACCCATTTGCCAGATCAAGGTTTTTTTGGTGATGAGGGCGCGGCTAACCATACTCGCTTAGGCGACGAGCATGGTGTTCAAGGTTTGGAGCTGTTTGTATATGGTGCCAGCGCATTTAACAGCGCACTGCCTAAGCCAGTTAAATTTCCTGCAAGGCAGACACTTGAAGCATCCCAAGCAATATGCCGACTACATCAGCTAAAACCATCTAGCCAATTAATGATTCAACAAAACCCTGAGGTGATTGATCAAGGGGTGTTCCATAATGACGTAATCGCGGTGGGTAACGCCAATGTATTACTCTGTCACGAGCAAGCTTTCTTAAATCAGCCTCTCGCCCTACAACAAATAAAAGATGCATATATTGGCGACAAAACACTGCATATTATTGAGGTGCCAACAGCCAAAGTAAGCGTGCAAGATGCTGTAACTAGCTATTTATTTAATAGCCAACTGGTTAGTTTAAACAATGGCAAAATGTTACTAGTTGCTCCACAAGAATGTAAAAACAATCAGGCAGTTAACAGTTATATTGAAGAAATGATCCTTGCAGACAATCCAATTGATCAAGTGCAATTTTTTGATTTAAAACAAAGCATGCAAAATGGTGGTGGCCCTGCTTGCTTACGTTTACGTGTAGCGCTAAATCAGCAAGAACTCGCGGCAGTCAATCCTGCGGTTATTTTAAACGATAGTAAGTACCAACAACTATGTGATTGGGCAAATAAGCACTATCGTGACAAACTTAGTAATGATGATTTTGCAGATCCAAACTTGTTACGTGAAAGCTGGCAAGCGCTGGATGAATTAACTCAACATCTGCACCTAGGCTCTGTGTATCCATTTCAATTAGAAGGATAAACCATGCAAGATACAAGCGTTGTAGATACGCAAATACATAAAATCAGTTCACTAGCGGGATATCAGCAATCGCTAAATCATTTACTGGTTGATAGCGTTAACAATGGTGCATCGATTGGTTTTATCGCGCCATTGACGCGCGCACAAGCAGATCACTACTGGCACAGTATTGAATGCGATTTATTAAATGATAGCCGCGAATTATTTGTTATCACCGAAGGATCTGAGGTAATTGGTGCAGTGCAATTATCGCTGTGTCAAAAAGCTAATGGCGCTCACCGCGGTGAGGTTGAAAAGCTAATGGTACATAGCCAATACCAAGGCCAAGGATTTGCAAAACAACTTATGCATACCCTTGAAAAAAGTGCGCTGCAGCAACAATTAAAGCTACTGGTACTGGATACCCGCTTAGGCGATATTGCCTCACTTTTATATGAAAAATTAGGCTATATAGAAGCCGGTGAAATACCACAGTTTGCCCTTAGTTCATCGGGCGAATTACAAAGTACTGTGCTGTTTTATAAATTACTTAAGTGAGTTAAATTCGTCAATCGCTTACAACCTTATAATGTTATCAGCAGTCACTTCGTTTTTGTAACCTACCATAAAGGCATTTACTATAACGTTTAAATCGCTGCTGATACGTTGACAGAACAGATAAAATGGGATCAAGTAGACGAACTTATCAGCATGTTTTCAATGAGCACAAAAAGAAAACGCCAGTCAATATTAATTAACTGGCGTTAAGCTGACAGATTGCTATTTAATATATTAAATCACTATCTGTTATTTATACATCCTTGTTAACGGTTATTGCCGATGCCATCGACTCCGATATATGTAACGTACGCTGCGGAAATGGAATTGTCAGTCCTGCTTGCTCAATAGACTCTTTTACGCGTTTATTAAGATCCCAGACTGTTTGCCAATAATCACCGTTAACTGTCCACGCACGTAATTGAATATTCACTGAGCTTTCAGCTATCGATGTCACCATCACCTTAGGTGCTGGATCCGCTAATAATCTGCTTTCTGATGCGGCTATTTCTTTAAGTACATTTAAGCCATCATCTATTGAGTCAGCAAACGAAATACCTACTACAATATCCATGCGTCTTTTACCATTGCGAGTGAAGTTTTTAATATTGCCACCCCACACTTTGCCATTTGGCGAAGCGATATACAGGCCATCATTGGTTTTAAAAATAGTTGTAAAGAGGTTAATTTCACTCACAGTACCCGTTGTGCCACTGGCATCAACAAAGTCACCAACTTTAAATGGCCTAAGTATTAATAACATAATACCTGCGGCAATATTACTGAGGGTATTCTTTAACGCAAGGCCAATCGCAAGGCCAGCCGCCCCCATAAGTGCTATTAAACTGGCTGTATTAACACCAAAAATATCTAAAATAAACAACCCTGCAATGATATACACCAAGTAGCCCAGCACACTCGATAAAATTGGTAGTAAGGTTTTATCCATTTTCTTAAGAGGCGACTTAGAGTTTTGGATCGCTCTTTTAACAGAGCGCGCAATTAGAGCACCAGCTATAACAATAGCCAACGCTAGAATCAGTTTATAACCTAGAGTCATTATGGTTTCTGAATGATTTTGCCAAAACACTAATAACTTATCTTTCACTGTTTATTTCCACTAAGTAATTGCTGCAATTGAGCAAGGTTTAACATAGCTTACACAAGGTTAAAACCACATTGTTATAAGCCAATAAGTGTAAGCTGCTATAACCATTTGCGATTTGTAGCCTGCTAAAAAATAAGCTGGCCTCAAAGCGAAACCGCGCGATTATATAGCATAATAAATATAAACCTAACTTTTTATTTTAATCTTTAAAAACAATTAAAAATCATATAGTTAAATCAAGCCAGCAAGTTGGTGTAATAAGCATTCAATGGAGGTTAATCCTTCACTGTTACCATCAACACTAAGAGTATCAAACCTAGTCTCAGATTTAATCGAGGAGCAAGTCATGAGTAAAGAGAAAGTTGTACTTATTACAGGCGCTTCCAGTGGTATTGGTGAAGCAACAGCAAAAACCTTAGTCGCAAACGGTCATAAAGTAATTTTGACCGCTCGCAGTGAAGACAAACTTAATGCGCTGGTTGAAGAGTTAGGGGCTGATAACGCATTAGCAGTTTGCGCAGATGCCACTGATTTTTCATCGCTTGAAAACGTAGTTAATGCAGGTATAAAACACTTTGGCCGCCTTGATGTTGCATTTGCCAATGCCGGTATGGGTGTTCAAACGCCAGGTGTTGAAGAGGGCGATCCTGAGCAATGGCAAACAATGATTGATATTAATATCAATGCACTGCTTTACACCGCAAAACTCACTCTGCCACACCTAAGAAAAACCACAGGACACTTTATTTTAACCAGCTCAGCCGCAGGACGGATTGCCCTTAAAGGCTCTGTTTATGGCGCAACAAAATGGTTTGCTTACGGTTTTGGGCAAAACTTAGCTGAAGAAATGAAGCCATGGCAAGGACGCTGCACCACTATTGCCCCAGGCATGGTCAATACGCCTTTTTTTGATGAAGCAAAACCCGACAAACTCGACCCAAATGATGTAGCCGAGGCGGTACTATTTGCTATAGAGGCAAACCCACGTTGCAATATACGAGAGTTATTTTTGATGCCGAGTAATTAACGGACTCGACAGTAATAAATGCCCTTAACAGGGCATTTAATTTGATCCAAGCAGTAAATTAATTACTGCAACTTAAACGCGCCTGTTTTAATCGGTTAATTGATGCGATAACTTGCGCAATCGTATCATTATTGATCTCGATAACTTGCGACTCACTTAACGCATCTTTATTTTGCAGAGCATCAACAATTGCCAAATAGCTTGCTTGCCACTCATTAACCGCTAAAAATACCTGCGGATTATTAGTAAGTACTTGCTGCCACATTACTAGCTGACTTTGCAATGCGGTAAGTTTTTGGCGATCACATTGTTGTTGGTAATCATCCACCGCATAATCAAATTGTTTTAAGGTTAAACTCTCTACCGGTAAAACATCCACTAATTTATCCAGTGGCGCTAACTGATGGTAATCATCGCTTAGAAACGCTAAATGATGCAACGTGTAATAGTGTGCGGGCTCTATCAGCTGACTAAAAGTAAGTAACGCGTTAAGCGCACTGCTTGAAACCTCTGGTAGCTGCTCTAAACGTTGAATAAACTGCTGTTGATGTAGTAAGCCTAACTGTTCATCGGCGTATTGGTCCATTAGCGCAAGCCGAGTGTACATGCTGCGCTCATCCGTTAAGCTAGTAGGTGACCAAAAACGTTCTCCTATTGCATAGAGTCTTGGCCAAATACGCGTATCTAAATTATCAGAGGTGATAAGCTCAGCCCAAATAGTTGCTTCACCACCCAATACATTACCTAGCTTGGCTCGTTGCTGCTGATGTTTTAGTTGTTGGTTCAACTGCACCAGAGGTATCTCACCACCGACATTTGCCCTAAACACATAAGGAGTATTACCCACGAATGCGGGATCTTTGCTAGCCTGCGTTAAACTAAATGTCAGCTGAGTTGGCCCAAGCCAAGTATCAATAAGCACCTGATAGTTATTCGCTATTTTAGTCACTTTATCAGTGATGAATGCCCCTTTACCCGCGATGTTGACAATTGCTTGCATACGAGACTGATCACTTGCAAAGACAGTAATATCGCCAGTCACCGCGCTGCCTTTTATGCGTGTGAGGGTAAAATCAACATGTCCGATTACAGTCTTCGCCGTTACTGCGGGTTTCGCCGGCGGCAGCGGATGATTACGATAGTGATAGCTCGTCCACTGCGGCTGATCAATATAAAACCCGCTTGATAACAAACCATCAAAACCGGCCTCAGTGATCGCCGCCAATGAATGATGACCACGCCATGATTGCACTAAGGTGTTGTTAGGCAAATTAGGATGTAATACCTCATCCCAACCAATCATTTTCTTATTGTATTTTGCTAATATTTTAGCAACCCGTTGATTGAAGTAGGCGTGTAATGCATGGCTATCAGCCAGTTTTTGCTTATGCATATAAGCTTGAATATGACTATTGGCTTGCCAATCAGTATCATCAATTTCATCGCCACCAATATGCAAATACGGATCAGGAAACAAACCCGCAAGCTCGGCGACTACTGCATCAACAAATTTATAAACCTCAGGGTTGCTTGGATCCAGTAACGGTTTAAATACGCCCCAACGTCGCTCCATCTGAGTTAATTGAGTTCCGCTACCAAGTTCAGGATACGCAAGTATAATCGCGCTGGCATGACCCGGAACGTCAAACTCTGGCACCATCCGAATACCTAACTTTGCCGCATAGCTAACCACCTCTTTAATTTGTGCTTGAGTATAATAAAGACCATCGGATGCCTGCTGGTGTAGTTTAGGGTAACTATTTAGCTCAATTCGCCAGCCCTGATCATCGGTTAAGTGCCAGTGAAACACATTAAACTTGGCTGAAGCCAAGCCACGTAATGTCCGTTTTACATCTGCAATTGGCAAAAAGTGACGCACGCCATCAAATAATAAACCACGCCACGGATAAGTTGGTTCATCCGTAATAATTAGATTATTAACTTGTAGCGGCTGCTTAGCACTAAATAATAGCTGCGATAAAGTCGCCAATCCTCTAAGCATGCCGTATTGATTAGCACTCGTTAGGTCAATTTTATTATCTGCAATAGTTAGCGTGTAACTTTCATCCATATTTAAATAAGGTAACTCGCTCACTGTTTGCGTGATATTAATGTGTAATTGCGCAGCCGCTCTTGGCGTAACTTGTAGATGCTGAAATTGGGTAGCAAACAACGAACTATTTAATAAAGGCAGGACGATAGCGTGCTGCGTTTTAGGTATAAATACCTTAAGAGTTGCTTCAAAGGTAGTACTCCCAGCCAATGATTGCACCTCTTTAGGCATTGGCATCAGCGCTTCGGTGGCGGGCGCAGAAAAAGCATAACAAGAGCTGCTCAGTAGCATTGCCCCCATCATAAAATGAATAATTTTATGCATTGTTTAATTCCTGTTGTTTGCTTGCTTTGAGAGTCACTGTTGTAGCGACAATTGCCCCTGCGGCGGTGATCACTTGAGCCGCAAGTTGCTGGGCAGTCTGCACTGCAATTGCACAAGGACTCGCTAATATTTGTTCAGCTAAAAAACCCGCTGCAAACGCATCTCCAGCCGCGGTAGTATCAATTACCTTCGCGACTGCGGTTACTGGATAGTAATTAATTGTTTGTTGCTGTAACACAATGGTGTCATCCAGTCCTTGCTTAATCACTCGCAACGCTTGTGGGTATGCCCGATAAAAGTCGACCAACTGCTGTTGTTCACAATCACCAAACACACCAAAGTGATCGTCGTTGGTAACAAAAATGATATCTGCAACTAAAAAGGCTTGGCGAAACCAATAGTGTGCTTGCATATTACTTTGCCAAAGCACTTGGCGATAATTACTATCAAAAATAACGATGCCACCAGCTTGCTTAAACTGTGCAATAGCAGTCATTAATAGCTGTTTAGTTGGGTCATCATAAATTGCTAAACTTATAGCTGAAAAATAAAGGTAATCAAACTGTTGCTGCTGCAATGCAGTTAAGAATTGATGTTGACTATCAAGCTTAAAATACTCTCTGGCAGCGCTATTTTTTCGATCATAATGAAAAACTCGCTCGCCATTAGCATCAAGCGTAATACCATAAGCGCCTAAAGTATGATTTGTTGCATATTGTAAAAAATCGAGTTTAAGCGCTTGCTGCTGCCACCTAGCCTTAGCTTGCTTACTTAGTTCGTCGCTACCAATGGCAGATATAAAATAAACATGCACCTGTTCTCCCATAAGACGTTTAAAGTAAACTGCCGTATTGTAGGTGTCCCCCCCAAAATTAAGCTCTTGATTTGTAGATAGTTCATGCATCGCTTCACCAAAAAATGCAATCTTAATCATGTTGCATTTCCTCGCGTTGAGCTTTTAAAATAGCTAATGCTTGTGCAGATGTGCACACTTGAACTGGGGTAAACAAAGTTACCATAGCAGCTAATAAAGCGGAGCCTAAAGTGGCCGGAATAATTGGGTTACTCCAATAAGCCAGCCAATTTGGCGTTAAAATAATCGCCAACGAAACCAACAGCGAAACCAATAAAGCAGTAATGGCCCCCTGCCAATTAAAGCGTGGCCAAAAATGACCAAATAACACGCATACACATAGACCCGACATTAAAGTGGCGATCATATTTGTAATGTAACCAATCACATCGTTAGTTAATAACGCCAATAATAACGCAATGCCTATCGTCATCACTAAGCCCATCCGCGAAAGTAATACAACATCTTTAGCGTGGGGCATTCGTTTGAATACTAAACTATACAGATCACGTATTAATACACTCACAGCTGCAATCGCATCTGAGCTAGCACTGGAAATCGTGGCTGAAAGGCCAGCAATAATAACCAGCGCTGCCAAGCCAAAAGGTAATAATTCAAACGCCATAAAAGGGAAAGAAAATGCACTGTTCTCTAAAGCAGGATTCAGTGCATAAGCTGCCATACCGATAATGGCAGGTACTATGGCAAATACTAAATACAAGCCACCCGATAAATAAAACGATTGACGAATACTTTTAACATGCTTGCCAGAATAAATACGTTGGCGAAATGATGGCGCAACCAAGACGCCTATTAACACCGCGAAAAATAATGATAAGCCATGCACTGCACCTATTTTATCCAATGATAAAAAGCTTTGGTTAAGCGCAGGTTGCGCATTGGCCATATCAGCCAAGCCACCCACTTCATAAAGAGCGACCCCAGCCATCAAGAAAAAGCCAACAAATAACACCAATGCTTGAATAGAGTCGGTCCATACCACAGCAACATAACCGCCAATCACCACGTAAATACTAAAGCCCAGTGCAATAATAAGTTTTGCCGAAAATGGCGATAACCCAGTAAGCCATGCTAAATACATACCACCGCCCAGAATATGCGCTCCTAACCAACCAATACTGGCGACAAAAATAAATATTGCGATGGTATTCTTAACGAGTGGATGTGCTCCCACATAGTATGATACTTCTTCACTCATAGTCATGAATTGGTGTTCACGCACTGGCGCAAATAATTTTGCTAATAATAAAATTCCCGCAGCACCACCAAGGCCATAGATCATCCCAGCCCAGCCATTTAAATAAGCAAATCCCACAGCCCCCATTGATGATCCTGTTCCTACCATAGTGGCAACTGTAGTACCTAACGTAAGAAAAAACGGTAAATTACGTCCCCCCAGTAAAAAGTCATCGCCACCTTTAGAATTTCGGCTTACCCACCAACCAAACCAAATCATAAATCCTAAGTAGCCTAAAAAGGCCATTAATAATTGCCACTTCATAAGACACCCTGCTCCACCAATCCACGCTGCGCTTTGTAACAGCACTTCTAATTATTAATTACGTGGTTGATGTTAGTTATTATTCTGACCTAAGAGCGGTTATTATTTTGTGTGCTCTTAGGTGTAAATGTCAGCGCTGTCATTCAGCTACTGACAAAATCTTAAGGCGCCTTATAACAGGTAACATCCACCTCAACTTTACAATCGACGACTAAATCCGCGACCGCACAAATACGTGCCGGTGGATTAGCGCCAAAATACTCTTTAAACACTTTATTAAACGACTGAAAGTAACGAGAATCAGTTAAAATAACAGTAACATGCACCACATCTTTGAGCTCATAACCGGCCTCTTTCATAATCTCGAGGCAATTTTCAATCGCCAGTGTTGATTGCTCAATAATCCCCCCTTCAACCACTTCTCCATCTTTCATTGGGGTTTGTCCAGATACCATCAGCCAACCACCCGCTTCTACTGCGCGTGCAAACGGTAAGTGCTGACCACCGGTACCTTTACCGCCTTCAATACCAATTCGTCTAATCATCTTTACTTGCTCCTAGGGATGTTAAAAATTTACCTGAATATGCAGGTAGAATATGTTTATCTATAAGGGTTGCTTGGCCATTGGTCCAGACACGATGAATTCCTGAAGCCGCCAGCTCTGGATCAACAAATGTTGCGTTATCAATAATCTCATTGGCATCAAATAACACCAAATCGGCAAAGTTGCCTACTTTGATCACTCCACGATTTGCCAACCGATAGTTAGCCGCGCTTAAGCCTGTCATTTTATGAATCGCAGTTGCTAATGAAAAAATTCCTTGTTCACGGCTGTAATGACCCAGCACTCGGGGAAATGAGCCCCATAACCGAGGGTGTGGGTGTGGATCGCACGGTAAACCATCTGAACCAATCATGGTTTTATCAAACGCTAAAATAGTGTTTACATCGTCTTCATTTAACCCATGGTACACAGCACCAGCTGGCTGCAGTTTTTCAGCAGCATCCAGCAAACTGACGTCCCATTGTTTAGCAATATCAGCAAGTAATTGCTCGGCCATTGCAGGGTGGGCATCAGACCAAGTGATAAAAATATCGAAGTCGTCAGTCACTTGGTTCAAATCTAAGGTACTGGAGCTGGCCGCATACGGGTATGCGTCGCAACTACATTTTGAGTGCTCGCCTTGTGCTGCAAATTTTGCTAACAGCTCTGGGGCGCGTCCCCAGTTATTTTTACCTGCACACTTCAAGTGGGAAATAATCACTTTAATGCCAAACTTTTGCTCCATAGCAAACGCTTCATCCATCGCCTCAAGCACGGCATCAAACTCGGTGCGTAAATGGGTGGTATATAAAGCATCATGCTTTTGTAAGATAGCGCCAAATGCCTGTACCTCTTGTTCAGGTGCACACTGTGCATTGCGATAGGCAAGCCCAGTGCTCAAACCGAGGGCACCTTGGGTTATGGCTTCATCCAATTGCAATTGCATCGCGGCAATTTCGTCAAGCGTCGCTGGACGTAATAAGTCATCCATCACGTTATTGCGCAATGTGGTATGCCCTACCAATGCTGCAACATTCACATTGGCTTTTTGTACATTAAATGCATCGATATAATCGCGCATCTGTGCAAAAGTAAACTCTGCTTTTTCACCCAGCAGATTCATTGGATCCGGCGCATCTGCAGTTAGTTTTGCCGGCGCCGCGCTGATCCCACAATTACCGGTGATCACCGTTGTCACCCCTTGACTTATTTTCGCTGCCATCGCTGGGTTTCTTAACAACTCAAGATCATCATGGGTGTGTACATCGATAAACCCCGGGGCTAGGCATAATCCATTGGCCATTATTGTGTGTGTTGCCTGCCACTGTGATAACTCGCCGAGTGCGACAATATGTTCACCTTTAATTGCGACATCCATGTACTGAGGCGCATTGCCTAAACCATCAAATACTTTTGCTTGATAAATGATTGTGTCTGCTGATTGCGAGATATCGTGCCGCATCATTAATCTCCTAGTGGTGCTCTGTCTGGTCCTTGACGATACTCATCTAACTCATGTTTGATGCGACGAAGTTTTTCGCGAGATTTTTTCTGCGTTAAAATAGCCACTTCACTTGCCAATATGTCTACTGCAGCAAGCATCGCGTAACGGCCTGTACTGGGCGTAAAAATGTAATCTGATTCGTTAGTTTTAATTGGTAAGTGAATCGTTGCGATATCAGCAAGCGCACTCTCTGGGCAAACCGCAATCACTTTAGCGCCATAATCTTTGGCAATATTTGCCGCATCAATTAAGTCATTTGCTAAGCCTGTAAGCGATAACACCACCACCACATCACTGATATCAACACTGGCGGCAGTCATTCTCATCATCACCGGATCACTGTAAGCGTTACTGAGTACATCCAGTCGAAACAAGCGGTTATGGCATTCTTGTGCAACTACAGAGCTACCCCCACCAACGCCAAAAATTAACGTATGACGGCTTTCAGCAATACAGCGAGCTGCTTCTTCAATCTGCGACTGTTCAATTAATCCGGCATTAATATCGAGAATATCGTGTATTGCTTTGTATATAGCTGGAATATCTTCACGTACAGAGGCATTTTCACTAATAAAGCGCTCTCCTACTGCCAGTGATTGTGCAAGCTGTAGTTTCATATCACGCACATTATCGCAGCCCAGCGCTTTTGCTAGCCGAGTGATAGATGCGTGACTGACTTTTGCGCGCTGTGCTAAATCACTTATACTTGCCGATGCTGCATATTGCAGATCGGCTAAAATTAATTGTGCAACGAGTTGCTCTGATTGCCGTAAATGGCCTAAACGCTCTTTAATTCGTGAAACAATATCCAATTAACTACTCTCCTAAAAATACGTATCAAAGATACCAACAACGTTATAATTATCATCGATAACATTAATATAACGCCATTTATCAAATGTCAGGCAAGGATGTGAAGTCCCAAAGGCAATAATATCACCGACTTTTAAGTGGCTATTTTGATCAACACGCAGCATGGCATGCTGATCCATTATTTTTTCAACTTGCCAATCAGCACCTGCTTTAGTAACAACACCGTGTTGGTCAATATGTAAATTCGCAATAGGTAGCCCGGCATCAAATGCCACATCGCGCTTACCCATACCAATAATTGCTCGTCCCGGTTCTGGCAATGACTGTACATATGCCCAAACCTCTAAACATGATTGTAAATCGCTACCAATATTACACGCCAACGGATTACGCGCTAGAATCTGTTGCTGCGCATGGCCATAAATCCCTTGATCATGAGCGACATAACAGCCAGGGCGGATCACAGGCACCATGTTATCGAGCATGTTACTAGGTGCAAAAGCATCGCAGACTAAGTCGTACCACGCTGAGCCACCTGCGGTAATAATTACTTGTTCTGTGGCAAAAGCCTGCTGCTCAATCAACTCTTTACATGTTGTTACCGCATCCGTTAAAAATGCAGTCACTTCACTTTGTGTACTCAACACTCCTTCATACACTTCAATGCCCGCAAGCTGTAATGAAGAAAACTGCTTAATATGCGCAACCAATTGTTGGAGCTTTTGTTCATCAACTACACCACAACGTCCACCTGGCACACCTAACTCAATAAATAATTTAACTTGTATGCCTTGCTTACTAAAGAACTCGCCAAGGCTTGTTACATTGCTAACATCATCCACTAAACAATAAAAATCAACCTGATACTGTTTTAATAAATAGCTAAGCTGCTGCATGTTGGCTTTACCAACTAATTGGTTCGCCATGATAATGCGCTTAGCGCCAGCTTGTGCTGCTACCACTGCTTGTTGCACAGTTGCAATGGTGATCGCGTAAGCACCTGCATTTAATTGCTTTTTAAAAATATCCGGTGCCATGGTGGTTTTACCATGCGGTGAAAACTCCACCTGACTTTGTTTGGCGAACTCAGCCATCCATGCAATGTTATTATCTAAACGCGTTTGATAAATACACGCACAAGGAAGACTCACCTGCTGCTTAGCAACATTGCAATCACCTTGTATGATCGTTTCGCTGTTGCCTAAGCCTTTATTCATAGTATAAATTTTTGCGGCGCGTTTCATGGCTAACTTTTCCATAAATAAAACTCTTATTTTAAATCATTACCTTAGATAGCAACGTTGGATTAAAAATCAAAAAATTATCAAATGTTAATGTAATTGTTATTGCATTTTGTTTGAAAGTGATGTTAATTAATAACAAGCAAGTAGTCAACATCTGTTACAAATTAACAGGAAATAATAATTAACTTTTAAATCTACAGGATGAGGTATATCAGCATGAGCATTAAAAACCGTCACCAACCCACTTTAAATAGGAGCCTAATAGCAAAAACCGTCGCCGCTATTGTATGTGGCTATACCAGCTTTGGCGTTTTTGCCGCAGACCAAGCACAGACAGCAAATGACGACATAGAAACTATTGAAGTGCGCGGTATTGCCGCCAGTAATAAACAAGATATTAACAACAAACGCTTTAGTACTGGAGTAATGGATTCTATTACCGCGGAAGATATTGGTAAATTGCCTGATGTAACCATTGCCGATACGCTGCAACGTATCCCTGGCATACAAATTCGCCGCTCTGCGGGTGAGGGCTCAACCATTAACGTTCGCGGTATGCCGCAAGTAACCACTTTGCTCAATGGCGAACAATTCTTAAGTGCAGGTTCAATTACAACATTACAACCAGACTTCACTGATGTCCCAGCGGCGCTGCTATCAGGGATTGATGTGCTTAAATCACCTCAAGCCGACACCTTGGCTGGTGGCATTTCAGGTACTTTAGATTTAAAAACACGTAGACCATTTGATCTTGACCAAGGCACAACCTTCTCACTCACAGGAGAAGCAACCCGTGGTAGTTTATCAGAGCAAACCGACCCTAAACTGGTAGCCTTTGCCGGATATAACAATGACAAATTTGGCATTATTGTTACTGCCGCTTATGACGAAAGCACCTTAGCGAATTACCGTAATGGCACAATTTTAACCTCTTCAGAAGTGCAAAATGAAACCGACCGCGATTTTAACGGTGATGGCGATTTTAACGACAGCTTTTACAGCCAACGTTTTTATGGCGTGATGGACCGAGAAACAGAGCGTGATCGCCTTGGCCTAAACACTACCATTCAATATCAAATTGCCGACACACTAACTTTTACTGGTGACTTGTTTTATACAAAAATGGATGACGCCGATCGTAAGCAAGGGGTGATGGTTGATAATGCCCGTGGTTCTATTTGGGCGTATTCTGATAACTTTATTCCTCGCTTAGATAATGATCGGGGCGGACAAATATACACAGTCAACGATGCTAACTTAAAAGTTCGTCGGGTAAGCGCCTACTCTGAAAGTTTAACTAACGACCGTGAATCAACCAATGCTAGCTTTTTATTCGAATACCAAGGTGATGGCCCACTCTCTGGTGAATTTAGGTATATTCATGGCTCTGCAGAGCGAAGCCATACTGAAAATGTGGCCCACGGCTTTTTAACCTCAGGCGCACAACATGGTTTATTAAAAAATCATGGTGATGGTATTACGCCAGTTAACCCCAATGGCTATGGCCCAGAAGAAGTTGATGTGAGCTTTTCTCGCAGCGGCGAATATTTAACCCTTGGTTTTGCAGAAGGCTTTGGTAATGATATAAGCCAATATAATCTCGTTTCAACCTACTCTGAAAATAACTTTGAAGAACAAGCCACACTTGATGTTGCCCGTATTGATGGCCATTATGCCTTTGAGACAGATCACCTACAGAATCTTGATTTTGGTCTGCGGGCATCAAAACGAGACGTAGAGCGCGAAACCTATATTCTCGTTGCACCATTTACCACCGGCAATATTAGTGCCGATGTGATGTGGAAAGATTCCGGCGCATCATTAGGTGATACCAATGGCGACGGTGAAAATAGCGTAGCAGGTGGTGATTTAACCATAGGGAAAACTAACTTTTTTAGTGATATGCCCGATGGTTGGGTCAACCAAGTCAATGGTTTAGGGCCAGGTGGCACTGGGCATAGTTTTTACTTAATCGATCCTAAAGTAATGGACGATCCAATGGCATTTCAAAATGCAATTTACCCGGGTAACAAACGATTAGCTAATCCGTCACGTACTTACCAAGTAAAAGAACAAACTCAAACAGCTTACTTTAAAGCAAACTTTGCTGGTGAATTGGGTGATTTGAGCTATACCGCAAATATCGGCGCACAATATATTAAAACCGAACTCGACATGCTGCAAAATCAACTAGGCTCTGCGCGTCCTTGTTCGTTGTGTACTGCCAGTGAGAAAACCGGTGAAAAATGGCTAAACAGAGATTACTCAGATTTTTTACCATCAATGAACTTTAATTTAAACCTAACCGAAGATGTGATCCTACGTGCAGGTTACGGTAAAACAATGACCACGCTCGATATTGGAAAGCTTGCTGGTGGTATAAGTGTTGGTCGTACCCGAGCAGGAGATGTACTTGCCGCTGAGCTTGGAGTAAGCCCTGACTTATTAGTGGCAGTACAAGGTCGCCAAAATGGTAATCCTGATCTAGAACCATGGCGCGCAACTAACTATAACCTATCTGCTGAGTGGTATTTTAATGACAGCGGTTTATTAAGTATTTCAGCCTTTTTAATGGACATAGAGTCATTTGTTGAAAACGGTATTGTCATGCAAGGCTTGCCTGATATTGATGGCATTATTCGCCGTGAAGTACCTGTAACCACTGAAATAAATGGCCAAGGTGGTGACATAAAAGGTTTTGAAGTTGTTTATCAGCAAGCATTTGACTTTTTACCAGCGCCATTTGATGGCTTAGGCTCATCACTAAACTTTACTTATGCGCCAAGTGACAGCGCTAACGTTGATGTTTATGGCAAAAGTTTACCAATTCAAGATAACTCAGAAAAATCAGCCAATGCTGTACTTTGGTACGAAAAAGGCCCATTACAACTACGTCTTGCAGCTAACTACCGTAGTGATCGCTTAGACAGCTTAAGCTCGCCAATGGGCGAAGGGGTAATGCCATTTTGGACCGATAGCACTTTGTACTTTGATATGTATGCCGGCTATGAATTTGCTGAAGATATGAGCATTTATACCTCAGTGAGCAATCTAACCGAAGAAAAAGAAGATATTTACGCACAGTGGTCTGATCATGTGATCACCCAAAATATCTTTGAGCGTCGTATTACGTTTGGTATTCGTACCCGTTTTTAACGCTTAACAACACATTTGGCACACTTCTGCCCAGGAGATAAAAAGACTTAGCATTATTTAAATAAGCTTTTTTGCCAAATAGCAAACCAGTACAGCTAATTAAGCTGTACTGGTTTTTATACCTAAGTGGATTCATCTAGGCTGATTGCCGATAGTGATCAACAGCAAAACTAAATAAAACTTTGATCATAAAAAATAGACTCACCATCAAAAACCACGTTGGCAGCGATAAGTAAATCAACAAAAAGATGCCATAACACATTAAGTTTGCAGCAATAAAACCCTGGATTGATTTACCATGTAACGCATTAACAACAGATGCTGCCACTATCGTATATGCCCACATAAGCAGTGCAGTATCTAGTGGCTGTGAAAGTAACCACGCAATCACTATTATATGAACGTGAATGGCAATAAAAATCAGCCTATTTTTAGGACGCTTTGTGTAAAACTCATTGGTACCAAGAGTGAAATTAGCAATACATCCTGCTAATACGTCAGCAATTAATATAAAAGCTAAGATTGCTCGCCAATTATCGAGTTTAATCTCCGCAACCGAATAAATAACCCAACTGCCGACTAAAGCAAACAAAATAGTACCGGTGATCTCTAAAATCGATTGTTTTTCGCCAAACACTTCATGCAAAAATTCAGGGGTTTTAAAATACTTCATTGTTAAACATTTCCTTATTTAAATTAAATTAAATTTTTGAACAATGACTTTCCATGTTTTTAACTATGCAAGTAGGCGACAAGATAAGCACCACTAGCAGCCAACGAAATAACATTATCTATATAGACACGGCATTAATTAAAAAAACACCGTAAAGGTAGCAGGATATGCTCAGGGATCTGATCAGAAATCACATACTTTTTTGCATCAACTGTGACTTCAAATAAAAGATACTCTGAATTTCTGCCAATATAACGCTCACCTATATTTGGCGTTATCTTATATATATTTCCGGTAAGAGTAAGCTGACTAGAGGCTGATATCTTTTCAAACCCGCCGTAAGGGCTGAGATGACCCTCTACGTTGTGATCTTTTAAGTAGTCGTTTCGAGGATGGCCAAACCATATAGGTTCGACACGAATTTCACTACTTTGAAATAATTTATTTGCTTGATAATGAATGGGCTCAAAGCACTGCTTCTCTATTTTAATATCACTGCAACCACTGATAAATATCACGGCAAGTATTGTAGTATACTCAATGTATTGCATATCAACGTATTCCTTTACATACACTTGGAGTTAGCTATTGGCAGCACTGCAATACCAGCATTCTTTATAACTCACATTTGCGCTGACGCTGGAGCAAACATATATCAAGGATATCGTAACTGCCTGCAACTTCCAGTGTAATTTGATGAATATTGACGCTTAAACATGACTTCATTAGCAAAGACAACAACTATGTCTTTTTAGTGTTCAGAATTACTTTTCTTAATTACGAGACTTAATAGCAGCCTAGATTACTATTAAGCCATTAATATCTAAGACATTATTTTAAATAGCAGCTCTCTTACTGTGGCAGGTTCAAATGGCTTGTCACATATGGCGTCTACACCAGCTTGAGCAATATTAGCTAAATGAGTGTCGTTTGCCTCAGAACTCACCATCAAAATAGGAATATGCGAGTAAGCATTCGAGCTTCTTACGGTCTCCGTTAGCTCTTTACCATCCATTTCTGGCATATTGTAATCAGTAACAATTAAATCAAATGATTGACTATTAAGGTGGTCAATCGCTTGTTTGCCATTTTCGGCTTCTACAGGCGCCGGTATTCCCATTCCAGCCAAGACCCTAATAATATGCTTGCGTGCAAAACGACTGTCATCAACCACAAGGACACGCAATAGCGTTACATCAAAATGTTCTAATTCAACTTCTTCTTCAGTAATAATATCTAATGTTGCCTTTAACGCTCGCGTAATTGCCTCAGCACTAAACGGCTTTGGTAAAATAGCTAATACCCCGGACTGCCTTAACTGTTCAAGATAGGTTTTATTGCGCTCTGTCGATACCAACATAAAAGCTTGATGCTCAATACCTGGGGTTACTCTGATTTTTTGCAATAAAGAATCAGCGCTACCGTCAGAAAAATACATGCTGCTAATGACCAAATCCGGCTGATAATTCTCCAGCATTGTTAACGTTTGCGCTTGAGAAGTAGCAGTTTCTATTTGTGTAACACCGCATTGAGTAAGTGACTTTATAATAAGCTTTTGCTGAACATCTGATGGCTCTACTAATAATATTGATAAATTGGCTATTGCTGTTAAGTCTTTCATTTACATCTCTTCAGTATTGCTATGTTTAATTAGTAACGGTTATTTTTGTAAAAATCAAAAATACAGTCATCGTGATTATGCTTTTTATGATCTTTTTTGCTAAATAAAGCGCGTATCAAGCTCGCGTTTAGTTACGTTGAATATAGTCTAATGCCGTCATTTTATGATAATTAACATTACGATGCATAACATGCGCAGGTTCTGGATCAACAATTTCGATTGGGATATCGTAACTGCGTGCCACTTCTAGCGCCATTTGAGTAATATTAACGCTAAACGAAGTGCCAATAAAAACGATTTTATCGGCATCAAGCATCCGCTGTTGTGCTTCGCTAATACGATAAAGCTCAGTGTAATATTCATCAAATAACAACACAAAAGGCTTTAAAGATTGATCCAGCACAGGCTGCTGGTTTTCGATGTTAAACAGCTCAAGCAGTGACTCATGTAAGCGGCTTTCGTCTACATTATCCCACGGTGTCGCATGCGCTTTCACATCATCACCTTGCTCATGAAACAAAGTCATTTTATCAAGCCGACCATGAATGGCGATATAGTTTTTATTGCCTGCTTTGCCATCTAGCCCGTCAATATTTTGTGTGATCAGGTTTTTATCGCTCAACCATTGATGAACTTCGTTAGGACCATGGTTACGGTAGGTGGCAAAGCGATGATAATACCAAGCTAAAAACTCACGCGGGTTGTTTACATACATAGCACGTGTAGCCATTTCCATTGGCGTATAGTTTTTACTACCAATAGTCCAAAACCCATCTTCACCTCGAAAGGTAGGAATACCGCTGGCGGCACTCACACCGGCTCCTGTTATATATAATGTATTCATAGCGTTCCCAATAAGCGCTAAACACACGTTTTATTTTTGCCTTGCTCCTTTGCTTGATAAAGCAATTCATCAGCTTTGTGCATCGCTTTATCAATAGACACATCCGCGGTTAATTTACTGATCCCCATACTCACTGTAACAGCCAGCTGGTTTACACCAATATCTAAACGATTTTGTGATAAAGCATGATGAATATCGTTGGCAAATTGTGTCGCTTGTTGTTTATTTTTATGACGTAGAAAAAATAAAAACTCTTCACCGCCCCAGCGCGCCACCATATCATTTTCACTTAACTGAGCAACAAATAATTCAGCAAGGTGTTTTAGCACTTCATCGCCAACTGAGTGACCATATTGATCATTAATATCCTTAAAATTATCTACATCCGCAATAATGATACTCGCCGTTTGCTGCTGTGCTTCAAATTGCTCGAGCTCTTCCATTGCATAACGTCGATTGGGTAGGTTTGTTAAAGGGTCACGAGTCGCTAAATATTCATTTTTTTGAACAAGTTCAATCAAACGATGGCTGTACATTTGCCGAAAATATTCATAAAAGCCACTCAACAGAGCAACAATAATAAAAGAAGCAATAATGCGAATTGGAAAATAAACCGAGTAGCCGCTGTAAAATTTAAAGTAGCTCGATAAATAAAAGGCGCCAGTTACGCAAATTACAAAAATAATTAAATCAATGATTCCCCGTTTAAAACCACGCACAAAAAAAGTAACCGGAGATACAATAAAAATCCAAATCGGCCCAGTGCCATGGCTCCCACCTGTAAGTACTAAATAAATCATTAAAGCATATAAAGTATACAGAACAATTAAAGAGGAAATCTCAACTCTATCGCCAAGAAAAAAAGAGGAAGCAAATAAAGCCGATGAGCCTAATAAAGGATAAGCCAAAATAGGTTGATTATTAAACAAAGCTATCATCGCCATACAAAGCGTTGTTACCGTACCTATTGCGGCGAATAACCTAATAATAAGTTTTCGCTCGGCCATATCGGAATAGCTAATCATCAATACAATGCATCACTTATCAATAGTAAAGGCAATCTTTGCATACAAAAGCTGATTGTAAGATTGCACTAAAATTAAAATAATTAATCAGTTACCAGTTCAAATATAGTCTAGACATAAGATCATTGTAAAAGTGAAAGTAGGAAATAATTACTAAAAGTCAACTTATACACGGATAACATCTTCGTATTACTAAGCTGAGCAAATAGGTTTTTGCACCTCATTGCATAAAAAATTCGCCTGCTCATTAACAATAATCTTCAGTCTTATCTAAGTTGCAACAGACTCGGTAAGACTGGAAATATTGCTAAAGCAGAGGATAAAAGCGGCCTCAAAAGTATCATTTAATAATTATATTTTGTTTTTTATAAGCCTAGCGAGAAAACCTTAAAAACATATGGTCAGAGCATTTATTGATTTTTTACCGTAGCGATTGCAGCATGATATTACCGATCAGTTGATAAATTAAAGCTGTAGTATTCCCATACTACCCTTACTTACTGTGAGCATGTTTAACTGGACAAGCAGTAAATACATTAACAAATCGTAAGGAGCAGCAAATGGCTAAAGTACTAATGATCACTGGTGACTTTGTAGAAGACTATGAAAATATGGTGCCGTTTCAGGCATTAATGGCAATGGGCCACGATGTGGATGCAGTCTGCCCAGATAAAAAAGCAGGCGATATGATTGCCACCTCTATTCATGATTTTGAAGGGGATCAAACCTACAGCGAAAAGCGCGGTCATAACTTTGCGCTCAACGCGACATTTGCCAACATTAATGCCGCTGATTACGATGCGCTTTACTTACCAGGAGGACGTGCACCTGAATATCTACGTTTGAATGCTAAAGTAATTGAGATCATTAAGTATTTTGCAAATAACAATAAACCTATCGCTTCGGTGTGTCATGGCGCGCAATTACTCACCGCCGCAGGTGTTATTAAAGGTAAAAAAATCTCTGCTTACCCAGCTTGCCAACCTGAAGTGAAAATGGCCGGTGCCGAGTACGTTGAGTTACCAATGGATGGTGCAATTACCGATGGTAATTTAGTTTCAGCACCAGCTTGGCCTGCGCATCCGGCTATGTTAAAACAGTTTGTCGCTTTGTTTTAACTAAAATTACAGGGAAAGGTCATGTGCCAATTATTTATAAATGCTCACAGTGAATTATGGAGTAATAAAACGAAGTCTTTACGTATTGATGGTGTCGTCACTTCAATTCGGTTAGAGCAGTTTTTTTGGCACACTTTAGAAGAAATTGCCGCACGCGATAACATGAGTATTAATCAGATGATTTGTAAACTGTATCGCGAATCCCTGCAAGCAAAACATGACGTGAGCAATTTCACCTCTTTTTTAAGAGTTTGTTGCTCACGTTATCTCGCGCTGATCGCCAATGGCGAGATCTGTCGTGATCTTAGCCAACCATTGGCGAGTGTTGATGTACAGCAAGTGCTCAACCGTGAGCAAAGCCGGTACTTTTCAAATTAAAAGCTGTAATTAATCCCAGCATAATAACGGCGGCCTGAATAACTAGTATTAAGTAGCCTCGCATCGGTATCTTTACCCAAACGTGTTACCGACTCCGATTGCGTTAAGTTAATTACCGCTGCGGTAAAGCTTAAGTTATCGGTAACGTTATATGCTGCATTTACATCTACTTGCTGGTATGGGTCTTGGTAGACATTTAAACCACTGTTAATACCGAGCACCGTTTCACCTCGTTTATTGTACGAAGCGCGAATGTTAAAACTATCCCCTTCATAATAAACGGAGGTGTTATATTGATATTCAGCACTGCCTATTAATGGCGACTCTGCTAACTTTTCACCTGCAACTGTTACATCGGCCTGATTGGTGTTGTTATACGTGTAGTTTGCGTAAATACCAAAGCCATTATCAAAGGCGTGTTGAATAAACACTTCCACCCCTTTTGATACCGCATCAGTACCATTACCTACGGTGCTATACGGGGAAATGCTAATAGTACCAGCATCAACAAGACCTGCTTGCCCTGCAAATTCACGCTGTGAATCAATCACCAGTGGCACGATAAAGTTATCGACCTGTTTATGAAATAACGCTACACCTAATGCAGAGCCTGGCGCGTAGTAATACTCAAGAGATAAATCGGCTTGTACTGACTCAAACGCTTTTAAATTTTTATTGCCACCACTGCCACTAAATCCGGGTTGTTCATTAAAAGCGGCGCGATCATCTGCCCATTCGTCCGACACATAAGTAATACGCTGTTGACTACCCAAATCGCCGTAATCGGGGCGCGACATCACTTTAGCAAGCGCACCACGGATCACCACATCATCGCTGGCATCCCACGCAATATTTAAACTCGGCAATACGTGGGTGTCTGTTGTTTGCTGCGTGATCAACTGGTATTGCTCAACTAAACGATCATCACCGGTGATTTGCTCGCCCGTTTCGTCATCGGTTTCATCCAATAAAAAGGTATAGAGATCGGTTGAAGCACTGCGAGTCTTGGTTTGTACAACGCGCACACCAAAATTACCGCGTATATCACTGTATTCAAAATCACCTTGTAAATAAAACGCACTGATCTGCTCGGCAATATCATAGACAAAGTTATCTTCAATTCGAGTATACGGCACGTAGTTGCTGTAAATATAATCGCGATATTTATCCCAATTAATAGTTGGCATTAAATTGATATTAAAGCCACCAGCAATATTGCTTTCACCTTCCACATTAAACACATCTTGTGCCTGTGGCATACCATTATTCCATTGATAGCTATCAAATTGCGTGATACCCCCTGAGCTTGCCTCGCCTGCGGCAATATCAAAACTCGGATCAAGGAAAAAGTTGTTGCCCGTTTCGCGATGCAGTGATGCATCACGGTATTTTGCACCAGTGCGAATGGTGGTCAATATGCCCCAATCAACATAAAAATCAACGTCGCCTTGGTAGTACTTTTCTTCTAAGGTGCTACGTACAAAACTTGAGTTCGATGATCCTGCATCACGACCTCCGCCAACACCTGCGAGTAAGTTATTGAGTGTATTTGGGTCTATCAGCATCGAGATACGGTCATCACTGATTGACCAAGCGGCACTTTGCGAAGCGTTCTCAATATTACTTTGCCCCTCACCCGCGTTTGAGCTTTTATACGCTGCTTGCCAACTTTCTTTTGGCCCGCCTTTAGCTTTAGTTTTACCGACGACAAAGCGTGCTGTAAAGTTATCGCCTTCATAGCTTAAGTTAAAATCAAAAGTATCAGAGGTTGACTCTTCATCCACATAACTGCCGCGCAACCACGGCAATTGCATATCTTTTTCAACGCCACTGGCCATGGCGCTATAGTCCATGCCATTGACAATTGTGCCACTTTCATCAAGTGTAATACCTGTTAAAAAGTCAGGATTTAACGCCCATTCCGGCATATCAACGACCGAGTCGCTGCGTTGTTGCTTTAAACTAAAACCAAAGTAATTAAAACCTAGTTCAATGCGATTAGTTGGTCGCCACTGAGTCGAAAACTGCACGCCTTCACGTTCACGTTTTTCATTCACAACAGAGCTGCGCACCACCTGCGGAAACCACATATTCTCATAACGTTGCCCGTTGGCATCAGTCACTGCGCCCCAGTCATTACTGTTATCAACCTCGTTACCATTTATATCAACGGCTTGCTGACCTGTGTAACGCCAAACATTGGCATCTGTGCCACCAGAGAGCGTACGATTGGTGCGTTCTTGACGGGTATAGCCAAGTAAAAAACCAAAGCTATCGCTATCGTTTTTCCATGAATACAAACCAGTAAACTGAGGTTCATAATCTTCCGTTACATCTGCATAAGTACTTTCAACATTAAAAACGCCCGAATTAGCATCCATATCCAGTGGTTTGCGGCTATGCATTAACACTGTACCACCGACGCCACCTTCATCTAGTCGCGCTTCAGGTGATTTGAATACTTCAACGCTTGCGATCATCGCTGATGGGAGTAAAGCATAATCAAATGAACGAGATGGCTCCCCTGGTGAGGAGGCAATAAAATTACCATTTAACTGCGTGTAAGTAAGATCAGACGATAAACCACGAATACTTACCGTTGATCCTTCACCGCCGTCACGTTCAATCACTACACCCGGCACACGGGCTAATGAATCAGCCACGTTTTTATCAGGGAATTTACCAATGTCTTCAGCGGTAATGGCATCAACCACAGAACTCGATAAACGCTTCACCGCTAAGTTTTCAGCCATGCTAGAGCGAATACCTCGCACTTCAATCACTTCCATATCTTTTTCTGTTTGAGTGCCTGTTAATTGCTCGGCAGCCGCCGCATTCATAGCACTAAAAACCGATAAACTAATAACGGAAAAACGCAGCGATGCTGCTAAAGGCGAGTAACACGTTGAGGTTGACATTGAATGTACGAGTCCATTACTGGTTAACAATTGTAAAGGCGGCAATTGTACACAGCCAGACTTAATGGATTGTTAACCATAACTTGCAAGTAACTGAATAAGCGAACAAATAACCACCTCATAAGTAGCCTTGCTCGCACCTAAATAACAGAGCTCGATAGGTTAATTACTCAAGCCTTGCATCCATAACGTTACTAACTGCTGAGCACAAATACCTAGCGCTGGGGTCTCATTAGTGTCAGCTGCTGTAGTAAAAATTTTCTGCGCAACTTGCCGACCAACAAGTTGAGAGGCTGAGGTTTTATCTATACGTTGTTGATAAAAAGCCGTTAAGGCGTGCTCTAAATCATCATACTTTTCTAACACCCGTACAAGATGCCAAGCATCTTCTAGCGCCTGACATGCCCCCTGCCCTGAAGTAGGTAAAGGAGCATGAGCCGCATCTCCCATAATCAGTACGTTACCTTGATGCCAATATGGCAAACGGTCAATATCGTGCACAAATATTCGCTTCAGTGAGTTTTCATCATAAGACTTAAGCACCTGCTGTACTGCATCTGGCCAAGTTAAAAAACGTTGGTGCATTTCTTCATACCAAGTAGATAGCGGCCGCGCTTTATCAATATTTGCACTCCACCCGGCAGCCCAATAACAAAGGTCAGCTTTAACAGGCACAATACCAAAGCGCTCGCCACTGCCGCGAAAATCATGGATCACATTATCTAAAGTGCCCGGTTTTAACTGGCTAATAGCAATAATATTAATAAACCCCTGATACTGAGGAGTGATTTTTTCAGCATATAAGAATTGCCTTACCACCGAGTTCATCCGCCCATCAGCACCCACAACTAAATCAAAATCTTGTTTTAGTTGAGCAATCTCTGATACGGTTATTGCGCTGTTAAAATGTATGTTTGCTCCTAAATCAGCTAATGTGCGGCCCAACACACTCATAAGATCACGGCGCAATATACTGATACTAGAAAAACCACTGAGTGTATTTACTTTTGCAATATCAAATTCACTTTGCACCGTGCCATGCTGATCACACAGACGCATAAACAAAGGCATACCGCCCAGCGCTTGGATATGTTTATCCAAGCCCATTTGCTGTAACACAAACATTGCATTCGGCCATAACGTTACCCCGGCACCTATAGAAGAAATCTCACTATCGCGCTCAAATATGCTCACCTGATAACCTTTTCGTGCTGCAAGAATGGCCAGCGCTATTCCCCCGATGCCCGCACCCACAATGGCAATTCGCTTGCTGTTCATATTCTTTACCTCAATAATTAACTGAATAACCATTATCACAAAGTCATTTTTTAAGATAAATTAGTAATAATTGCGTTATTAATCCCATATTTTGAGTTAATTAATGATTGATAAAATCGAACTTCAGTGGTTACTCAGCTTTCAGTGCGTATATGAACAACTGAGCTTTAAACTCGCAGCCGAACAACTGCAATTGCCTACATCTAATGTTAGCCGCCATGTCGCGTTATTAGAGAAGCAACTTAATTTAAGGTTATTACAACGTACCACCCGAAAAATGATTGCAACGGCTGCAGGAAAACAACTTTATCAATCTATCACCCCACTGATACAAGCAATGAATGACTCGCTAGAAGAGGTGTCTGTGTATGGTGATTCTCTTGCCGGGCACCTTAAAATCATCATGCCTGATCTGCCTTTTTTAGCCGAAATAAGCGCAGAGTTTTGCTCTGTGCATCCACAAATACAACTAAGTTGCGATACGCAATTAAATCCAACCGAAGGCTTGTTAGAGGGATTTGATCTGGTGCTACGCTTTGGCCGTGGGCCATTGGACGATTCAGGTTGGATTGCTAAAGAACTGCTGCGCTGGCCCAGTTGCATTGTTGGCGCGCCACAACTGATAAACAATGCGCCACCGCCTCGCTCGCTAGATGAGTTAAGTAAAGTTCCTTGTATTACTAGCTTATCAGTACTGCAAGGTATGCCTTGGCGTTTTAAACAACAACAAGCAGTGCAAGTAAAATCTAATTTTAAAGTAAACAGTGGCAACATGGCCAAAGCCGCTGCACTAAAAGGACTCGGCTATGCCATTTTACCCACTCATGCATGCCAAGAAGATATAGACAACGGCTCATTGATCAATATTAAACTCGACCATGAACCAGAAGATCTGGTGTTATACGCATTTTATGCAGGCAGGAAATACCCGCTAGAAAAGGTAAAAGTATTTTTAGAATTCTTAAAGTCTAAATGCGCTACAATTCAGTAGGGGATCAATGCAGTTAGATGTATATGGTTAAAAGAGAAAGGTAAGAGTTAACCAGCTAAATTTTGCAGACACTGTCTGCAAAATTTAAAAACTGCAATAAACGTATCTATAAAGCGTTTAAATTTTTCGGTAATAATGGGCAGTGCTTTTTAACCCATCAATCTCACATACTTTTCGGCCAGTTCATCTATACTTTCACGATGATTCGGATCGGGCTTTATACAATCAATGGGGCATACACTCACGCAGGTGGGTTTGTCGTAATGGCCTATGCATTCAGTGCATTTTGCTGGGTCGATTTGGTAGATTTTAGCGCCCATATAAATGGCTTCGTTAGGGCACTCTGGATCGCACATGTCGCAGTTAATGCATTTGCTGTTTATTAGTAATGCCATGATTTACCCGTTAAACAGCTTGTTTGAAAGGATTGCGGGTGTCTTGGTTTTCATCCAAGTTGCGCATAAGTATGGCGTGCTCTAAATCGATAGTATCAGGCAGTGGAATTTTTACTATGTGGCCTGAACCTTTAGCATCGGTAATACTTTCGCCTTTTTTGTTTTCCATGCATTCAAGGGTAAAGCTAATATTACCTTTAGGGGTCATCAGCTCTAATGAATGACCCACACAGAATTTGTTTTTAACATCAATCTCAACTAAACCAGTGGCATTTCGCCCTAATACTTCGCCAACAAATTGTTGCTTGGTAGAAACTGAATGGCCGTATTCGTAGTTTTGATAATCTTGATGGGCGTGGCGCTTTAAAAAGCCTTCGGTGTAACCGCGATGGGCTAGGTTTTCTAATGTTTTAAATAAATCAGCGTCGAATGGTTTTCCTGCTGCGGCATCGTCTATTGCTTTACGATAAACCTGTGCTGTACGCGCAACATAATAAAACGATTTAGTACGGCCTTCTATTTTTAAGCTATGAACGCCCATTTTTGTAAGCTGCTCTACGTATTGCACGGCGCGTAAATCCTTTGAGTTCATGATATAAGTGCCGTGCTCGTCTTCAAAAGCGGGCATATATTCACCTGGGCGGCCTTGCTCTTCAAGCATTACAATATCATTACTTGGCGCGCCGTCGCCAAGAGTAGGAATAATCTGCTGAGGATCAAATTTATGTACCATTTCACCGGTTTCGTTTTCAACACCCGGTTTTACATCGTATTCCCAGCGGCATGCGTTGGTACAGGTGCCTTGATTTGGATCGCGTTTATTAATATAACCTGACAACAAACAACGGCCAGAATACGCCATGCATAATGCGCCATGTACAAATACTTCTAGCTCTGTTTCTGGGCAAAGCGTGCGAATTTCACTTATTTCTTCAAGTGATAGCTCGCGGGACAAAATCACCCGTTCAATACCTTGCTTCGCCCAAAACTGTACGCTTGCGTAGTTAACTGCGTTTGCTTGTACTGATAAATGAATAGCCATATCAGGCCATTTTTCACGTACTAGCATGATTAAACCCGGATCTGACATGATCAGCGCATCTGGCCCCATCGCAATTACCGGTTCAATATCGCGTAAATACGATTTCACTTTGGCGTTGTGCGGGGCAATGTTTGATACTACATAAAACTTTTTATTCAGCGCATGCGCTTCATCAATGCCTATTTTTAACGTTTCCAGATCAAATTCATTATTACGCACTCGCAAACTATAACGAGGTTGCCCGGCATACACCGCATCAGCCCCATAAGCAAAGGCATAACGCATGTTTTTTAAACTGCCTGCTGGTGACAATAACTCTGGGATAAATGGTTTAGTTGAAAAAAACTCTGAGGTATTAGTGGCTGACGGCATGTGCGCTCCATACATCGAACCGAGTACAAGTCGGTTGCATGAATAGTTAGGGTAAATAAAGCGCGCAAGTATAAGGATTACGATTAACCGCAACCTTGATCAAGATCATAAAAGACTGTAATCAACTAGCAGGATCCTTCTGCTCGTTAAATCAATTTTTACTCCCGAGCTGGTTTGCAAACTGACTAACAGCATCAACGACTTGTTGCGCACCTTTTTTAATTTTGCTCATTACAATGCCAGACTCGTTGGACAGCTCTAAGCCTTGTTGTGCTTTAACTTTGCCTTGTTCAATAACCGCCACTGTTGATTGCGTTAAACTTTGATTTTGTTGTACCACATCAACAATCTCTTCGGTTGCTTTACTGGTTCTTGAAGCTAATTGGCGAACTTCATCGGCAACTACTGCAAAACCACGGCCTTGATCGCCCGCTCGGGCGGCTTCAATCGCGGCATTAAGCGCTAATAGATTCGTTTGGTCGGCAATGCTACTAATACTTTGTACTATATTTGCTATAACCTGAGACTGCTTATCTAGTGCTGAAATCTCTTTGCCGGCTTGCTCCATTTGAACGGCTAATTCATTCATAACTTGTACTGTTTGTTGTACTACTTGCGCACCTTGATCGGCGATATTGTCGGTCTCTGTTGATGTGCTATGGGCAATACTTGCAGCAGCTGCAATAGCCTGCTCTCTTTCTACCTGTTCGGTGATCACAGTGGCAAATTTAACTATTTTATAAAGCTCATTCGCCTCATTAAAAATAGGATTATAAGATGCTTCTAACCATACAGTATTGCCATATTTATCAATGCGTTTAAAACGACTTGCGATGTATTCGCCCTTGCGTAATCGCTTCCAAAACGCATCATATCCGGCTGAATTGGCTTCATCCGACTCACAAAAAATACGGTGATGTTGACCGACTACTTCTCGCTCAGAATACCCCATACCTTTTAAAAAGTTATCGTTTGCTCTTAATACGATTGCATTGGTGTCAAATTCAATCACAGCTGTAGAGCGGTGCAGTGCTTTAATTAAATCTTGATTTTCACGGGAAGTTTCTATGGTTCGTGTTAACAAAGTGCAGTGCAAAGTAAGATGAATAAACTGCCCATGCTGATCGGTTATTGGGTGTAAAATGCTCCGCAACCAATCGCGTTTTCCATCTTGGTGTGTAAATTGAATTGCCCCAGCCCAATGTTTACAGTCCTTTATCGCTTTTTTAAATGAGTTAAAATCAGGATTTTGTCTCGCATTTTCAGGTATAAAATTAAGTACACTTTGCTCCAATAACTGTCTATCTGAATAGTTAAATTCGCGTTCAAAATTAGTGTTCTGTCTGATCACATGGCCCTGTTTATCGAGCTCTAGAACAAGCATTTCGCTCTCTAGACTTTGCTTTACCTGCTCGCCAATAGCAAGCATGCCTTCTAATTCGGCAATTTTATTTTTAAAAGATTGGTTAAAAAACATATGTTACCCTAGTTATTTAGTGTGCACGGTATACATTTTTAGCCAGAAAACGTATCTAATAAAATGAAAACGACTAAACAATATAAAAAAAGTGTAGCTTAAAGCTAGTTATACTATTGTACGTAATATAACTATTTCTAGCTCAAAAAGAGTTAAAATATTTCTTTTTCTGTGATGGATAAGAATTTTTTACCTAAAAAGAAAATGAAAATACCAATTCCACTAAGATAAACTTAAATATAATCAAAATAATGAAAACATTGCGCATCAATTCTTCCGTCACAAAGGCGGGGCATGACTGCTGATTATTCAGCTTTTAGTTGTTTTAAAAAAGTATATCAGGCAGCAACAAAGCGAGCCTAAGTAAATAGTTAAAGTGGTTACTTTTTACATTTTTGTAATCTTTGCCTAGATACTTTTTCGTTAGAACAATATGTCGACCACTTCAGTCTACAAACTGCAGATAATCCAGTAAGGTAGATGGGAGCACATGTTAATTAGCTGCAATGGCATTTAAACCTTGCAGCCAATCGTTCTTACAAGCTATCACCAAAGAGTTACTTAGAAAGTAACACCTCAGGTGTTTGTAATAAAAACTGCTTGCCATTATCTAAGCTTATTTCGATATAAAACACATGGCTGCTTTCAAATTCAGGCGCTGTATTGAGCGTAAAATTAAAGTATCTTTGCATCATAACGGGTAGTAACTCTTGCACTTTTGCAACTGTAATAGCTTCTTGGCTGTTCTCAATATTAAATTCAATGACACTAAACACATCATTTAAACTGCTGCCAGATGTTAAATCAGCACTAAAGTCAGCGGACGAATAAATATTAAGCTTAGTTAATTTATTATTAGCCGGAATAACAACAGGCAAAGTTACGCAATTTTCAGCATAAGTTTTGCCTTCATCAAGTTCGTTACCGTCGCTGTAAACATTGGCTCCTGAAGCTTCAAATGATAAGTCAACTTTATCATAAGAAATTAAAGTATTCGCTTGGTACTCACCACCATTAACCGCTAGTTCAATCTTATTTATATCAATTGCAATAGCTGTAGGCGGGCACTCTAATGCAGCCTCGTTGTCTGAACCACACGCTGTAATAAAATTGGCTAACAGCACAATCACAAATAACTTTTTCATTATTATTTCCTTTTTAAGATATTCAATTTTCTAATTACAACTCAAATTTATGAAACAATTACGACACAGTAATAATTTCCTGCTAATAAAGCCCTATTTCCTATACTCGGTCCACGGTTATTTAAATATCGCACAATTGTCATCAAGCTAGTTTTTAATAAAACTAGGCATTGCCTACTAAAACGCGTATAATTCGCGCCCGTTAATATTCACACTTTTACTTAAAAATTATTGGAGCATAAAGATGGCTTTAGAGCGTACTTTCTCAATCGTAAAACCTGATGCAGTTGCTAAAAACCACATCGGCGCTATCTACAACCGTTTCGAAACTGCTGGCCTTAAAATCGTTGCAGCTAAAATGGTTCACCTTTCACAAGAGAAAGCGGAAGGTTTCTACGCAGAACACAGCGAGCGTCCTTTCTTTGGTGCTTTAGTATCTTTCATGACATCTGGTCCAGTAATGGTTACAGTTCTTGAAGGCGAAAACGCTGTTCTTAAAAACCGCGAAATCATGGGTGCTACTAACCCTGCTGAAGCACTAGCTGGTACTTTACGTGCTGACTACGCTGATAGCATCGACGAAAATGCTGTTCACGGTTCAGACGCTGTTGAATCTGCTGCTCGCGAAATCGCGTACTTCTTCGCAGACGAAGAGCTTTGCCCACGTACTCGTTAATTCGAACGCGCTAAGCAAAAGTAAAAAGGGCTTTCGAGCCCTTTTTTAGTCATTAGTTAAAGTATTAATTATCTAATTTATGATGTTTTACTTAATGATTAAAGTGAGTGAATTGTGTACAATTCTCTTTTGTAAATTTTTATCACCACCGTCACTGATTAAGGTTGTTTCATGACCACTGAGCAAAAAAAGATTAACTTATTAGATTTAAACCGAGATGCAATGCGCGAGTTATTTGTATCGTTCGGTGAAAAGCCATTCCGTGGCGATCAGGTGATGAAATGGATTTATCATTTTGGCGTTGATAACTTTGACGAAATGAGCAACGTTAACAAAAAGCTGAAAGAAAAACTTAAAGCAGAATGTGAAATTGTCGCGCCTGAAATCACCGTACGCCAACAAGCCAGTGACGGTACAATCAAGTACGCGCTGATACTTGAAGGCGGCCAAGAAGTTGAAGCTGTGTGGATCCCAGAAAAAGAACGTGCCACCTTATGTGTATCATCGCAAGTTGGTTGTGCGCTTGAATGTACATTTTGCTCAACAGCGCAGCAAGGGTTTAACCGTAACTTAAAAGTATCTGAAATTATCGGCCAAGTTTGGCGTGTGGCCAAAGACATAGGCCTTGATGGCAACAGTGAAAAGCGTCCGGTCACCAACGTCGTTATGATGGGCATGGGCGAGCCATTGCTTAATCTTAAAAACGTAGTTCCGGCAATGGAATTAATGATGGACGATTGGGGTTTTGGTTTATCTAAACGCCGCGTTACTTTAAGTACCTCTGGTGTGGTGCCTGCACTTGATTTATTGAAAGAAAAAATCGACGTTGCATTGGCTATTTCTCTACACGCACCTGATAACGCATTACGTGATATCTTAGTGCCAATCAATAAAAAATACCCAATTGAAGAGTTTTTAGCGGCGTGTCGTCGTTACATTGATGGCTCTAAAGCCAATAAAGATGTGACCATTGAGTATGTGATGCTAAATGGTATTAACGACAGCACAGATCAAGCCCATGAATTAGTTAAAACACTCAAAGGCACACCATCTAAAGTGAACCTTATCCCGTTTAACCCATTCCCAGGTAACGAATATACACGCTCTAGCAACAGCCGTATTGACCGCTTTTCAAAAGTGCTACAAGCAGCAGGTATTACCTGTATTGTTCGTCGTACTCGCGGTGATGATATTGATGCGGCCTGCGGCCAGTTAGTTGGTGATGTAGTTGACCGTACAAAACGTTTAGCGAAAAAGAAAATGCGCGACGATAATGCGATTGCGGTTAATATCCACCAAGCATAATCTGTTGTCGTGAATCAAAAGCCCTTAGCGCTGCTTTATTTTTAAATAAATGATGCAAGATAAGGGCTTTTCGGTAATATAGGTGCATGGACAATAATAAAGAGAAGAAGTAATGCGATCTTTACTTGCTTTAACTATCAGTGCACTCGCTTTAACTGGGTGTGTAACTGAAAATAGTTATGATGGCAATGACAAACCAGTCGTTGAAAATAAAATCAATAATACCGGCGCAGCACGTACCCGAATAGCCTTAGCATTAGAATATTTAAGCACTGGTAATAGCTCGCAAGCAAAGTATAACCTCGAACGCGCCGCGTCTTTCTCTCCTGATCTTCCTGAAGTCCATTATTCATTTGCTTATTATTACCAACAAGTCGGCGAAAACGTACAAGCCGATAAAGCCTATCAAAAAGCAATAAAAATTGATCCCAATGATCCTAATACCCGAAATAACTACGGGGTATTTTTATGCGGTATCGACGAGTACGACCGCGCCACAGAACAATTACTCAAAGCCATTGCCATCCCAAGTTATATACGAGTAGCAGAAAGTTATGAAAATTTAGCTCTGTGCGCCATTGAGTTTGATGATTTTGATAACGCTGAAAAATATTTCAAATCGGCCATTAATCACAGTTCAATGCGTGCCTCATCACTGATCAGTTTAGCCGCTTTGTATTACGCTAAAAGTGATTTACATAGAGCAAAAGAAATACTTGAGCGTTATGAGAATAGTGGTCAAGTATCGTCTCGCTCATTACTATTAAGCTATTTAGTTGAGCAGCGTATGGGCCACATTGAAAAAGCCGAAACCACTGCGGCAATGATATTGCAAACCTACCCAACCTCAAGTGAAGCGGGGATCATTCGCGAGCAAAAAATCAAACGTAGTGAGTTTGAAATACTGCGCTCGCAATACCGCCAAGCAAAATTAGATGAGCTACAAGCAAATAGCCCTGCGGGAGAGGTGATTTCGGCACCCAAAATACGCATTGTAAAAAAGAAAAAAGCGCCAGCAACTAGTACGTCGGCGCAAAGTATCACAACGCCAACAATGGCCGTTAAAAATAACAATGCAAGCAGCAATGAATTAACTGCCGCGTTGCTAACCTCACCGGTTACGCCAACGCAAAGCACCGCATCACAAACTAGCCAGCAAAGCCAAGCAACAGTATCAACACCTGTCGATACGAGTGGTATTTTGGCGGCTTTAAGTACCACAGCAATAACAACGCCAGTGCAAACAAACGTTGATACTACCGCTGTACAGATCAGTGCTCCAGCAAACAATAATGATCCTGCCGCAGTAATGTCTGCTCTGGTGGTCGCACAAACACCAAACAATCCAGCTGTAAATTCAACTCAAGCGACGGACATTGCATCATTAGCCTCTGAGGAGGCAGTTACTAAAGCATTAGCAATACCAACTGTGCATTTAGCAACAGCGCCCACAGCGACTGCCGCAACGCCTCCCCAAACGCTTGCTCGCAGCAACAAAGCACAAGATGGTGTAAAAATTGTTTCTTTTGGTGCGCCCACTGATAGCCAAGCCGTTGCAAATAACAGCCAGGCTTCAACCCCAAGCCAAGCACAATTTAGTGATCAATTAACGGATGAAGAAAAGGTGGTTTTTTACCAGCCAAAACGCAACGCCGCCGTCTTCGCAGAGTCAGGTTATAGCTCTACACCTGAAATCCGTTTTCAAGATCCGCAACAAAATACTCACGCACCGTTGCTAAATTCGCGGATCCCACAATTAACGACGCCTTACCATGTTTTGCAAGATGGTGAAAACCTATTTAGCATTTCAGTACGATACAATGTTAAACTACAGAAATTACTCCAATGGAATGGTCTGAAAGAATCTGATCGGGTGGTCAATGGGACGAAAATTTATCTCAACGATCCCAACATTTATTACGAAATTAACGTCGGTGATACTTTGTATAGTATTGCCACCAAGCGTCGCTTGTTAATTGATCAGTTAATGCGATGGAATAAATTAAGCCCGGATGTTGCACTTAAACCTGGGCATAGACTGTTACTAGTGGACCCTGAATCATACTCATTATGAATGATGAAAATACGGAATCAACAACGCTCACTCTTGGCCAAACTTTAAAAAGTAGCCGCGAGCAAGCGAATGTCAGCTTAGAAGAGTTGGCAAAAAATTTAAAATTATCGGTGTTGCAATTACAACGTCTTGAGAATGACGAACACCAATTAATCGGCCCTGCTACCTTTGTTAAAGGTTATGCAAAAAGTTATTGTCGCGCCTTTAATTTAGATACTGCGGCCGTTTTAGCGCTGTTCCCTGAACCTCAGGAAACCGTTAAAAAAACCAACATGCAAAGCTTTTCTAGACGAACAGAAAAAGAAGCCCATGATAGTCGGTTGATGCTGGTGAGTTACGTTATTCTGGCAATTGTTATTGGTTCATCCGCATTATGGTGGTGGCAAAATTCAACCCCTCTTGACGAACAAGTTGTAACGCAATCTTTAAATAGCTTTGCCGAAGAGACAGTTGCAGTCGCACAAGCAGAGCCTGACGTGGCGTCAATCAGCCAGCTAGAACAAGCTGGCCCTGATGAATCGATTGATGACCCCACTGCGGCGCAAATTATGGAGCAACAAGCCGATACCACCGAACTAGACGTTGTCCCGAGCGAAGCGTCAAGCGAGCCACAAAATGATGGCCTTGGCACCATAGTTATGCATTTCAATGAAGAAAGTTGGGTTGAAATTCATGACGGTAAAGGTGATAAAGTGGCATTTGGTGTTAAAAAAGCGGGTTATGATATGACTGTATCAGGTCATCTGCCTTTTTCTATCGTGCTTGGTAAGCATCAAGCTGTTGATATCACACTTGACGGTGAAAAGATTGATATTTCCAGTTTCCCAAAAAATCGTTTAGCTAAATTTAATTTACCGTTAACAGAGTAGTCACTATGTTTTCAGAATCTCCCATTAAACGCAGAAAATCTACCCGCATCAATGTGGGTAACGTACCGATCGGTGATGGCGCCCCTATTGCAGTGCAATCAATGACCAACACCGATACCATGGATGTTGATGCAACTGTTGCACAAATTCAAGCTATTCAAGATGCCGGCGCCGATATAGTGCGTGTTTCCGTGCCGACTATGGACGCCGCCGAAGCATTTAGAAGCATAAAAGAACAAGTCACCATTCCACTGGTTGCAGATATTCACTTTGATTATCGTATTGCTTTGCAAGTAGCAAAGTATGGTGTTGATTGTTTACGTATTAATCCTGGCAACATTGGCAGTGAAGAGCGTATTCGCGCGGTAGTCGATGCTGCCCGTGAGCACAACATTCCAATTCGTATTGGTGTTAATGGCGGCTCATTAGAGCGTGATTTACAAGAAAAGTACGGCGAACCAACGCCCGAAGCGTTACTTGAATCAGCCATGCGCCATGTGAATATTTTGCGCCGTTTAGATTTTGATCAATTTAAAATATCAGTAAAAGCTTCTGATGTGTTTTTAGCTGTGGGAGCATATCGCTTACTTGCTAAAGAAATCGACCAACCTCTGCACTTGGGGATCACAGAAGCAGGCGGTATGCGTTCAGGCTCAGTGAAATCAGCTGTAGGCTTAGGTATGTTACTTGCCGAAGGTATCGGCGATACACTGCGAGTATCGTTGGCGGCTGATCCAGTGCAAGAGATCAAAGTCGGTTTTGATATTTTAAAATCACTGCGCATTCGCTCTCGCGGGATTAACTTTATTGCCTGTCCGAGCTGTTCACGTCAAGAGTTTGATGTGGTTAGTACCATGAACCAACTTGAAGAGCGTTTGGAAGATATCATCGAACCGGTATCAGTATCGGTTATTGGTTGTGTGGTCAATGGACCTGGCGAAGCGTTAGTGAGTGATATTGGTTTAGCTGGTGCAAACCGTCGCTCGGGCCTTTATATTAATGGCGAACGTCAAAAAGCCCGAATTGATAACAACAATATTGTTGATCAACTCGAAGGCTATGTACGCGACTTTATCGCACAAAAAGAAAAACAGACCCCTATCGACATTAAAATCGTCGAATAAATACAATATAGTCGGCAAACAAAGCCGTTTGCCGTTTACCTTTATAGCTAGAACGCTATAATGACGGGTCAATTTTTAGCATTCTTGTTGTGTAGTCATCTTTTATTACGCAAAAAACAGTTTTTAGGATTTAGCAGTGGCAAAACAAATTCAGGCAATACGTGGAATGAACGATTGTCTGCCGGGCGATACCCAAGTTTGGCAGAAAGTAGAAAACATCTTACGCGAGACAGTAGCATCGTTCGGTTATCAAGAAATTCGTTTTCCAATTGTAGAATCAACCGATCTTTTTAAACGCTCAATTGGTGAAGTCACCGATATCGTTGAAAAAGAAATGTACACCTTCGCCGACAATAATGGCGACAGCTTAACACTTCGTCCTGAAGGTACCGCTGTATGTGTACGTGCTGGTAATCAAAACGGCTTACTGTATAACCAAGAGCAACGCCTTTGGTATATGGGCCCAATGTTTCGTCATGAACGTCCGCAAAAAGGTCGCTATCGTCAGTTTCACCAATTTGGTTTAGAAACCTTCGGTATTGCCAGCGCTGATATTGACGCTGAAGTGATTTTACTGACGGCGCAATTATGGCAACAATTTGGCATCAGCGAACATGTTCGTTTAGAGCTTAATTCTTTAGGTTCAAACGAAGCTCGCGCGCAATACCGTGATGCACTTGTGGCATATCTTGAGCAACATATTGATGCACTAGACGAAGACTCAAAACGTCGTATGTACAGCAACCCACTGCGCGTGCTAGATAGCAAAAACCCTGATGTACAAGCGGTTTTAGTTGATGCACCAAAACTGTCTGAACACTTAGATGCTGAATCAAAAGAACATTTTGAAAATTTATGTGAACGTTTAGACGCCGCAGGCGTCATATACACGGTTAATGAAAAGTTAGTCCGTGGCCTTGATTACTATAACCGCACTGTTTTTGAGTGGGTTACAGATAGCCTCGGCTCACAAGGTACTGTATGTGCAGGTGGCCGTTATGATGGCTTAGTTGAGCAATTAGGTGGCAAAGCAACGCCAGCTGTGGGCTTTGCTATGGGTCTGGAACGTTTAGTGTTAATGTTACAAGCATTGGAATGTGTTGGTGACATTCGTCGCAACGCTGATGTATATTTGGCAGCGATGGGCGACAAAGCCAGCATTCAAGCCCCTATTATCGCAGCTAAATTACGTGCTGAAGTACCTGGCTTACGTATCATGGTCCATGCCGGTGGCGGTAACTTTAAGAAACAACTTAAACGCGCAGATAAAAGCGATGCACTCGTTGCACTGATTATCGGCGAAGATGAATTAGAACAAGGCGTAGTGACAGTTAAGTATTTACGTGAGCGTAAAGAACAGGTCACCTTAGAATTAGAACAAATTAAAACGCTTTTAGCTGAGCTAATAAACAGCTAAAAAAGACGAGGTAGTAATGGATATTTATTCAACAGAAGAACAACAAGCTGAAGCGATCAAACGTTTTTTTCGTGAAAATGGTGTATCACTGGCGCTAGGTGTAGTGCTTGGTTTAGGTGGCCTGTATGGCTGGAAAGCATATAACCAAAATCAAATTACAACTGCTGAAAGTGCCTCTGATGCATATACTCAGCTGGTTGAAGGTGGCGAAGTATTAGGTTCGGCAGATACATTTATCGCAGAGCACAAAGATACTAACTACAGCGCACTTGCAGCCTTTGTTGCTGCTAAAGAAGCCGTAGAAAAAGGTCAACTTGATGTAGCCAGTGAAAAGCTCAGCTGGATAATGAATAATGTTACCAATGCAGATTTAAAAGCAACGGCGACCACCCGTTTAGCTCGCGTGCAAATAGCACAGCAGCAATACGACCAAGCTTTAACAACGCTTAACGCTAAACTTGCAGATTCATTCACTGCAACAGTCGCTGAGCTTAAAGGTGATATATACACAGCTCAAGGCGATGCAAATCAAGCTCGCACCGCTTATCAGACTGCTGCAGATGCGGGCGGTCTGGAGAATAACCCATTATTGCAAATCAAACTTGATGACTTAGCAGTAACTAGCCCAACGGCGTAAGGGGTTACCATGAAAAAATTAACAGCGGCAACCATAGCGCTATGTATGGCAACCTTAGTCGGTTGTTCATCAAGCGATGACGAAGACGAACTGGTATTGCCTGAAATCGTTAATCAGTTTGAAACCAAAGTAATTTGGCAAGAAAGCATTGGTGACGGTGTTGAACATTACTTTTCTCGGCTAACACCGGCGGTATATAAAGACCGTGTTTTTGTAGCAAGCCGCGCTGGTAAAGTCGAAGCGCTATCACTTGAAAACGGTAATACTCTTTGGGAGACGGATGTTCGCGAAAATTTGACCTTTTGGCCATGGCAAAGCGACATTAGTGCAAAATTATCCGGTGGTATTTTACAAGCTTATGGTAAAATTTTTATCGGCTCTGAGCATGGTTATTTAATTGCCCTTGACCGTGAAACGGGTGATGTTGTTTGGCGCAAAAAAGTTCCCGGTGAAGTGTTATCAAAACCAGCTGCCGGTGATGGCCTTATATATGTTAACCTAGGCTCAGGTAAATTATTAGCCCTTCACCCTGATACCGGTGAAGAGCGTTGGAGTCATGAGCAAGAAGTACCCGCATTAACACTACGCGGACAAAGCTCTCCGACCGTTGCTAACGGCGGTGTATTAGTTGGCCTTGAAACAGGCAAGTTAAGTGTACTTATCTCTGATAGTGGTTACTCTGCGTGGAGTGCTGAAATTGCTACAGCAAAAGGCGCATCAGAATTCGAACGTTTAGTCGATGTTGATACACAACCTCTGATCAGTGGTCCTTATGCGTATGCTATTGCCTATAATGGTAACTTAGCAGCTGTAGATATTCGCTCTGGTAATGTTGTCTGGAAACGCGAATACAGCAGTTACCGTGAAATTGCCATGGATACCCAAACTATTTACGTAGTAGATAGTAATGGTGTTGTTTATGGATTAGATAAAACCTCTGGCATTGAACGCTGGAGTCAGCCAGCCCTTCGTGGTTGGTACTTAACAGGGCCTGCGGTAGCAGGAAATTACTTAGCCATGGGTGACCAAGAAGGTAATCTACATTGGCTGAATAAAGAATCAGGCGAACTTGTATCGCGTGAAGACTTCGACAGTTCAGGCTTTTTTATTGAGCCAATTGTTGCTGACGACAAACTGATTTTATACACCCGAGATGGTGAAGTTAGTGCGGTAAAAATACCGGACTAATTTGCTAAATAACTATAAGTTATTAATAGTTAATTTATTTTTTTAAGGCTTCGCTATGCGAAGCCTTTTGTTGTTTTTTTAAGAGGTAGTTTATGCTTCCCGTGATCGCTCTAGTTGGGCGACCCAATGTGGGCAAATCCACATTATTTAACCGTTTAACACGTACGCGTGATGCACTCGTTGCCGATTTTCCAGGCTTAACGCGAGATCGAAAATATGGCCAAGCTAATTACGATGGCTATGAATTTATCGTGGTAGACACGGGCGGTATTGATGGCTCTGAAGAAGGCATCGAAATCGAAATGGCTGATCAATCGCTACTGGCGATTGAAGAAGCCGACATCGTATTATTCTTAGTTGATGCACGCGTAGGTATGACAGTAGCTGATCAAGCTATTGCCAACCATTTACGTAAACAAGAAAAGAAAAGCTTTGTTGTTGCCAATAAAACTGATGGTATTGATGCTGACTCAAATTGTGCTGAGTTTTACCAATTGTCACTGGGCGAAGTACATCATATTGCAGCCGCTCATGGCCGTGGTATTACCTTGTTACTTGAACACACCTTACAGCCTTTGCTTGCAGAGCTGAGTGCGCAAAATGATGATGGTAAAGGCGATGACGACGAGTTAATCGATTTATACTCTGAAGATGATGAAGATTCTACAGCGCATGAAGCATTTGCAGATAAGCCAGTAAAACTTGCTATTATCGGTCGTCCTAACGTAGGTAAGTCAACACTGACTAACCGTATATTAGGTGAAGAACGCGTTATTGTTTATGATATGCCGGGCACAACCCGCGATTCTATTTATATTCCAATGACTCGTAACGAAAAAGAATACGTGTTGATCGACACCGCTGGTGTACGTAAACGCAAAAAAGTCAGTGATGTGGTTGAGAAATTCTCAGTGATCAAAACCCTCCAAGCAATCGAAGATTGTAACGTGGTGCTATTGGTTGTAGATGCCCGCGCTGGCATTTCGGATCAAGATTTAAGCTTACTTGGTTTTGCCTTAAATTCTGGCCGCTCACTGGTTATTGCTGTGAATAAATGGGATGGCCTTGATGATTACGTGAAAGATCGTATTAAATCGGAGCTTGACCGTCGCTTAGGCTTTATTGACTTTGCACGCTTACACTTTATCTCAGCTTTACATGGTACAGGTGTTGGTCATTTGTTTGAGTCAATTGACGAAGCTTATGAATCAGCAACTAAGCGTATTAGCACTGCTATGCTGCGCCGTATCATGGATATGGCACAAGCTGATCACCAGCCGCCACTGGTTCGTGGTCGCCGTGTTAAGCTTAAATACGCGCACGCGGGTGGTTATAACCCACCACGTATCGTAATTCACGGTAACCAAGTACATGATTTACCTGATAGCTATAAACGCTACTTAATGAATTACTATCGTAAAGCATTAAAAATTATGGGCACGCCTATCAAAATCGAATTTAGAGAAGGTGATAACCCATTTGCAGGACGTACTAATAAAGTGACGCTTTCGCAAAAACGTAAGATCCGCGCATTTAGTAAAGAAAACCG
>NZ_JACJDS010000030.1:0-60693 GCF_014163635.1 Pseudoalteromonas sp. SR44-8 | reverse complement strand
CTGATAGCTGATAGCTGATAGCTGATAGCTGATGGCTGATGGCTTATCGCTGACGGCTTACTGCTTCTTTTTAACTACTTTTAAAACCAATTCTAAAACCGCCCCAGTGTTTGCCATTTACATAAATGGGTACTGATAGGTCATGTAAAATTTCACCGGTATCACGTTTATAGGTTTGCAATAAAAAGCTCTCAGTGTGGCTGCCACAGCGGCTGCCGGTGGCATCGTTGAAAATACGTTTAGTGCGGTTATTCACTAAATCTTGTTGGTAATTGCCAGTTAGTGGCTGGCTGTAGCGCTTATTGTGGGTAGGGAAGTAACCTTTTTTGTCTACGGCACCAGCAAAAAGAATTTTGTCATTTTCAAGAATAGGCTCTTGAATTGGCGGTAAAATTTTATCGGTTAAAGTATCGTATGGTGTTGTATATTTTGTCGGGTTAGTATTTTTAATTGCTTGATATTCTTGTGAGAACAACTGCTTTTCAGTTAATTGCTTCGTTTCTAGCAACTCAGTAAATTTTACCGCGATTGCATTGCTTGCCGTTGTTGCTGCATTGAGTATAGGCTTGAAAAAGGCATTGTGTTCAACTTTACTGAGCTCTCTAAAGATGGTTTCAGATCCTATCGATAACATAGCTGCTTGTGATGAAATTGAGTTACCTTTGGTTGCTATTTCAGCTAGCAAATGGCTGATACTTGATACAGAGGTATTTATTTGTGTGGTTGCTTGTTGAAAAGCAGATACTGCTTGCTGCATGTTTTCTAAGGTTGATGATGAGTCTGTAATATCATGATTTATTGTTAAAAATGCTTGGGTAACATTTTCGAGTTCGGTTTTCACTTCATCACTTTGTAAAGAAACCTGTTTCATATCATCATTTGTTTGCACGCTATTAGTATTGATCTCAGTTAGCATCTGTGCAATTTGTTTAGTGGCTTGATTGGTTTTATTGGCAAGATTACGTACTTCATCTGCAACTACAGCAAAGCCTCTGCCTTGTTCACCCGCTCGTGCTGCTTCTATGGCGGCATTTAATGCCAGTAAATTAGTTTGCTCAGCAATGGTTTGAATAACTTGGGTAATGCTTTGAATATCAGTTGCACTTTTTAACAATAAATCTAACTTACTTGCGACGTTAGTAATTGAGTTAGACAACGAATCAATTTGTTGTGTGGCTATTTGCAAGCGTTGCTCTGCTGATGTTGATGCCTGAGATGTTTGCAACATTGCTGCATTTACGATGGTGATACTATTAGTGAGTTCACTACTGTTATGGGATAACGCCTGTGTTGCAGCGCTAACCGATTCGCTTTCACTGTAACAACCATCAATTTCTTTAGTTAGGCTATCTACATAGAATCCGACTTCTGCTGCACCAATTGCATTTTGAGAGGTTGCCACTGTGATGTTTTGAGCAACATTGCTGAGTTGGGGCTGTTTATTAATGTCTGACGCAGGGTTTGGTTTTTTGTCAGTTAACTTGGCTGTAAAAGCGAATAGAGCAGTAAAAATTGCAATGATTAGCGCCGCGACTATCGATAGTTGCTCGAAGTAATATAGAAAACCAATACTGACAGCGAAGAGTGTATAGCATAGCGATTTTAAATTCATTCCATTGACCTTTGTTGAGTTGTAATTTTCAGTCTTAAATATAAAGCACAGAAAATCAATTATTAAAAGGTCTTATATGGGCACAAATTTACCATTAAAAAAGCCAACCCTAAGGTTGGCTTTTGCAGTAATCTATTGCAGTAATGAGCATCAACTCATTTTAGTAAGTTGCACTGCCTTTGGTACGTGGGAAGGCGATTACGTCACGTACGTTGCCCATACCCGTTACATAGGCAACTAAACGTTCAAAACCTAGGCCAAAACCTGAGTGTGGTACAGTGCCGTATTTACGTAGGTCGCGATACCAGCTGTAGTCTTCTTTGTTTAAGCCCATTTCTTCTAAACGTGCATCAAGTACATCAAGACGTTCTTCACGTTGTGAACCACCAATGATCTCGCCAATACCTGGTGCTACAACGTCCATTGCAGCAACGGTTTTGCCGTCTTCATTTTGGCGCATGTAGAATGCTTTAATATCACGTGGGTAGTTTTTAATAACTACCGGTGCTTTAAAGTGCTCTTCTGCTAAGTAACGCTCGTGCTCAGATTGTAAGTCAACACCCCATTCAACGGCGTATTCAAATTTCTTACCACAGCTTTTAAGAATTTCTACTGCATCAGTGTAATCAACTTGTGCAAAATCTTTTTCAACAAATTCTTCTAGGCGCGTGATAGCAGTTTTCTCAACACGTTGAGCAAAAAACTCCATATCATCACGACGTTCTTCAAGCACCGCCTTGAACACATACTTAAGCATGTTTTCAGCAAGTTTGGCGATATCTTCTAAATCAGCAAACGCAACTTCTGGCTCGACCATCCAAAACTCTGCCAAGTGGCGAGAAGTATTTGAATTCTCTGCACGGAAAGTCGGGCCAAAAGTATAAATTTTTGACATAGCTGAGGCGTAAGTCTCACCATTTAACTGACCTGATACAGTAAGGAATGCTTCTTTACCGAAGAAGTCTTCGCTGTAATCAACATCGCCTTTATCTGTACGTGGCAAGTTTTGCATATCAAGCGTTGATACGCGGAACATTTCGCCTGCACCTTCACAGTCACTTGCGGTGATGATAGGGGTGCTGATCCAGTAATAACCTTGCTCATGGTAGAAACGGTGAATAGCTTGCGCTAAACAGTTACGTACACGTGTTACCGCACCAATCATATTGGTACGTGGGCGAAGGTGAGCGTGCTCACGTAAATACTCAATGCTGTGGCGTTTTGCCGACATTGGGTATGAGTCTGGGTTTTCTACCCAACCAAGTACCTGTACGCTATTTGCTTGAATTTCGAAAGATTGACCTTGGCCTGCTGATTGTACTAAAACACCAGTAACTGACACAGAGCAACCGGCTGTTAGGCTAGTAACTTCATCATAATTATTTAGTGAATTAGGTACTACCGCTTGAATAGGATCAAAACACGAACCGTCATGAACGGCTAAAAATGAAATTCCTGCTTTTGAATCGCGGCGTGTACGGATCCAGCCTTTAATTGTTACTTGGCTGTCTACCGCAACCTTGCCTTTTAATAGCTCTGAAATCGCTAAGTGGCTCATCTTCACTCCAATGATATAAGTTGCCTACATTAATATGTGCGCTATTGCACTTGAACGGTGTATCTTACCTTTGAATGTAAAATAAAAAAACATTCAAAAGTAACTCTTTGCTTATTCTTTTGCATTTTTGTGGTTTTTTGTCGTTTAAAACCTAGAACTTTAATTTTTTGTGATAAGAAACAACTTAGATCAAAATTTAAAGGCGATTTTCACTGCGATAAAAACGGGTTTTGTGGCATTATATGCAATTACGATATTTAAACTAACTTGCTAAACATATAGGTATTATGAAACAAGTCTTTATTTTACGTGGTTTACCAGGGTGTGGTAAGTCTTATTATGCGCAAAACCTAGCCGATGAAATGGTAGCGGGCGATCAAAGCCAATACTTAATCTGTTCGACCGATGATTATTTTTATAATGAGCAAGGGGAGTATCAGTTTGATAAGTTCAAACTGTCGCAATACCACAATTTAAATTTAGCTCGTTTTATAAATGCGTTAGCGCAAGAAATCCCACTTATTATTGTTGATAATACTAACATCAAGAAATGGGAATTTATTGCTTATAGCCAAGCCGCTGTTGCACTAGGCTACCAAGTTAAAGAAGTGATTGTGGGTGAAGTAAAAGACAAATCAATGCAACACCTGTACGCCAAACGTAATAGCCATAACATTCCACTGAAAATGATCAGCAAAATGGCTTACATGTTTGAGTGGTAATAATTACCCAAATTACGATTAGATTGGGTAATTATTTAGGGTCTTGATGATATGCTAATAATGTTTTCCGGCAATTGCGGCGTAAATAGCGTCAGCTAATGTGGTGATATCGCCTGAACAACTAATATACGGTGGCATTAAATAGATAAGCTTACCAAAAGGGCGGATCCATACATTTTTACTAACAAAGAAAGCTTGTATCTTTGCTACATCGATAACAGTATCGAGTTCAACCACACCAATTGCTCCTAACGTTCTTACATCAACAACATGCTCAAGATCATTACAACGGTGTAATGCTTGCAGCGCATCGTTTAGGTGGGCTATTTGTGTTTGCCAGTCTTGCTCAAGTAATAAATCAATACTCGCACAAGCCACAGCGCAGGCCAATGGATTGCCCATAAATGTTGGGCCATGCATTAATACTCCAGCTTCACCTTCGCTGATACCAATGGCAATTTTATCTGTGGTTAATGTGGCAGATAACGTCATCATGCCACCTGTGAGTGCTTTACCTATGCATAAAATATCTGGCTCAATATCAGCATGTTCTACGGCAAATAGCTTACCTGTGCGGCCAAACCCTGTGGCTATTTCATCACAAATTAATAATACACCGTAACGATCGCATAGTTCACGCACGGTTCTTAAATACTCAGGATGATAGAAGTTCATTCCCCCTGCATTTTGTACAATTGGCTCGATGATAAAAGCTGCAACATGCTGATGATGTTCTTCGAAATACTGTGCAAGGTGGTGTGCTTCTTGTTTATCGAACTGTTGTCCAAACTGAGTCTTTGGTGCAGGCACAAATACATGCTCTGGTAAAAAGCCTTGGTATAAAGAGTGCATTGAATTAATAGGATCACATACGCTCATCGCAGCGAAGGTATCGCCATGATAGCCTTTATAAGGCGTCATCAGTTTTTGTTTGCTGGTTACTCCTTGGCTAAGCCAATATTGCAAAGCCATTTTTATCGCCACTTCAACACTTACCGAGCCGCTGTCGGCTAAAAATACTTTTTGCAACTTACTCGGGGTTATTGCAACCAGCTTTTTACAGAGCTCTACTGCTGGCTGGTGGGTTATGCCACCAAACATTACATGGCTCATTTTATCTACTTGCTCAACCACTGCATTTTTCAATACCGGATGACCATAACCATGAATAGCACTCCACCAAGAGGCCATTCCATCTATTAGCACTTCGCCAGTGGCAAGGAAAATTCGATTATCGCGAGTGTGGCTAACAGGGTATACAGGCAACGGCTGGATCATTGATGTGTATGGATGCCAAATATGTTGACGATCAAAATCAAGGTCAATCGATTGTTTTTCGTTCATTCGTAAACTCAAATCTATTTAGGTTCGTTGACAATGGTACGGCAATACGTATTCTAAGCCAATAACACCAAGAGCAAAAAATAAAAGAGAGTATTATGGAGCTTGCAACTGTTCGACACGATTGGACCCACAGTGAGGTGAAAGCCTTATTTGAAATGCCATTTAACGATTTATTGTTTAAAGCCGCCTCTGTGCATCGCGCTAATTTTAATCCAAACGAAGTACAAATTTCTACGTTGTTATCTATTAAAACCGGTGCCTGCCCAGAAGACTGTAAATATTGCCCGCAATCGGGTCATTACAAAACTGATTTAGAACGCGAACGCCTGCTAGAAGTAGAAAAAGTGGTAGAGCAAGCTCGCCTTGCAAAACAAAAAGGCGCCACCCGTTTTTGTATGGGGGCTGCATGGTCAGATCCAAAAGACAGAGACATGCCATACATTTCGCAAATGGTAAAAGAAGTAAAAGCCCTTGGCCTTGAAACCTGTATGACTTTAGGCATGTTAAATAACGAAAAAGCCCATGAACTGCGCAGTGCAGGGCTTGATTACTATAACCACAACCTAGACACCTCACCTGAATACTATGAGCAAATTATATCAACTCGCACCTTTCAAGACCGTCTTGATACTATAGGTAATGTACGAGACGCTGGTATGAAAGTCTGCTCGGGCGGTATTGTGGGTATGGGGGAGCAAGCAAGCGATCGTTATGGCTTATTAATGCAGTTAGCTAATTTACCCCAGCAGCCCGAAAGCGTGCCAATTAATATGCTAGTAAAGGTAAAAGGGACACCGCTTGAAAATGTTGATGACTTAGATCAGTTTGAGTTTATTCGTACCATTGCCACAGCACGTATTATGATGCCACACAGTTATGTACGTTTATCAGCAGGACGTAATGCGATGAATGAGCAAATGCAATCAATGTGCTTTTTTGCAGGCGCAAACTCTATATTTTATGGCGATAAACTATTAACAACAGAAAATCCAGAAGCCGATGCCGACATGCAATTAATTAAAAAGCTTGGGATGAACCCAGAAACACGCCACGATTATTCAGATGAAGCCGTTGCTGCGTCTTTGTCATCGCAAGTGGCCGATAAAGCAACCGCAGAATTGTTTTACGAAGCGTAAAGTGCTCAGTACTATGGTAATGGTTTAAAGTATCGCGTTGAAGGTTAAAGCATTTATGTCATTTGAATTTATAAACACCCATTTAGATGAACGCAAAGCGCAGCAGCTCTTGCGTAAACGCTATGTAGTACAAAGCGCAACGGCGCGTACTATTACGGTTAATGATAAAACCTACCTTAACTTTGCGAGTAACGATTATTTAGGGTTTGGCGATTCGCCGGTGGAGTTAACCAGCGCGCCATTACTAGGTAGCCACAGCTCAGCATTAGTAACGGGTTATCAACAACCACAGCAAGCGCTTGAGCAAGCTTTATGTAGTGCTTTGGGTTATGAGGCAGGCATGTTGTTTAATTCGGGCTTTAGCGCAAATAGCAGTGTTATTAAAGCCTTGTTTCAAGATAAAGCGACAGCGCAACACAGTGCGATTTTTCAAGATAAACTCAATCATGCCAGTTTAATTGATGGCGCATTACACGCTAACGCCGCGTTAGTACGCTTTAACCATAACGATATAAACCATTTACGCTCACGGCTAGAAAAATCAAAAGCGCGCAACAAGCTCATCGTGTCTGAAGGTGTGTTCTCAATGGATGGTGATACCGCGCCAATTAAAGCGCTATTTACCTTAGCAAAGCAGCATAACGCCTGGTTAATGATAGACGACGCCCATGGTTTTGGTGTTTTAGGAAAATCGGGGCTTGGCAGTTGTGAAGCCTTAATTGCAGCCGACACCTTGCCCGATATTTTAGTGATCACCTTTGGTAAAGCGGTTGCGAGTAGTGGGGCGTGCGTATTAGGTTCGCAGCATTTTATAGATTACATGCTGCAGTTTAATCGTGATTATACCTACTCAACCGCTATGTCACCGTTTATTGCCTCACATACTTTGGCACGTATTAAAAGCATAAGAGACGCCAACGACAGGCGAGCCAAATTAAACGCTAATATTGCGCTATTTAAACGCCTAGCAAAAGAGCAGCACATTCCGCTAATGGACTCCAACACCGCGATTCAACCGATTGTTTTAGGCTGCGCCGAGCAAACGTTAAAAGCCAGTGAGCAACTAAAGCAGCAGGGCATTTGGCTAACGGCTATTCGCCCGCCAACTGTTTTACACAATACCTCGCGTTTGCGTATTACCTTAAGTGCAGCCCACACCCATGACGATATAAAACAACTCGTTGGTAGCTTACAAAAGGTCATTTCATGATAAGCCCGCAGGTAATTAAAACTAAGCCACTTAGCCCCACTACAGTGTATTTAGCTACTCAGGCTTTAAAAAAAACCACAGCGCATAACTTTTCAAAGGCAGCAAACAGTTACAGCCAGCATGCTAATGTGCAAAAACAAGCGGCGAATGATTTATTTAAACTTATTACAGCGAACCCTAAAAAGCTCTGTGTTGACCTAGGCGCAGGGCCGCTTGTTAATACTCAGGCTTTAAAGACATTATTTGGCCAAGTTGTTGCCATAGATTTAAGTTTTAACATGCTAAAAAGCAGTGCCTTAAACACCCCTAAACTGTGCGCCGATATGGATAACTTACCGCTGCAAGCTAATAGTATTGATGTGCTATTTAGTAATTTTGCGCTGCAGTGGTCTGCTAATTTTGAAACCTTAATGCACTCGCTTTACCAAGCATTAAAACCAGGCGGGCAAGCTTACATTAGTACGGTTGTTGCAGGGTCATTAAACGAGATAAAAACCGCCTTTGCAGCGCTTGATTCACATAATCATATTAATCAGTTTGCAAGCCATAATAATATAAACCAATCGGTCGAAAAGGCAGGGTTTAAGATCAACGCCTCAAAAAAAGTCATTTATACCGATCAACACAGCAGTGCATTAGCGGCTATAAAATCGATTAAAGCCATTGGTGCCACCACACAAAATCATGCAACAAGTCGTCGTGGTTTATTAACTAAATCAGCACTAAAAAAAGTCTGTGATGCCTATCCGCTTGTAAACAATAAAGCCCATGTATCTTACCATGTAGTATTGTTATCATTAGAAAAAGCCCAGTAAAAATAATAAGGCCATGCCATGAACCAGTTTTTTATTACCGGTACCGATACCGACGCCGGTAAAACTCATGTAACCAGTTTGCTTTTAAAGTTACTCGCACAACATAAAAAGCGCGCAATAGGTTTTAAGCCGATTGCCTCTGGGTGTGAAATGGCGTTTGAGCAGCTCGTAAACGCCGATGCGCTAATGCTAATGGAAAGTGCCACAGTCAGCGCTAAATACGACATAATTAACCCATTTGCATTTGCGCCGCCAATAGCTCCCCACATAGCTGCAGAGCAAGCGGGTATAAACATAACAGTAGAAAAGCTGAGCATGGCTTATCAACATGTTAAGCAACAAGGCGCAGATTACCTGTTAACAGAAGGCGCGGGTGGTTGGGCTTTACCTATTAATAATAACGAGTATTTATACGACTGGGTAAAAGCAGAGCAACTGCCAGTAATATTAGTGGTCGGGATGAAACTAGGCTGTATAAATCATGCATTACTCACGGCAGCACATATGCAAAGTATGGGTGTTAATTGCATTGGCTGGATTGCTAACCAAGTTGATGCCACTATGGATGAATACCAAGCAAACCTAGATTCACTGAAAACACGTTTACCATTTCCACTGCTTGCCATTAGCCCATACACAGAGCAAACCCCTAAATTACAAATTTATAAAACCCTGCTTGAAAAATTATCCATAAATCCATAAATAACCCTTGTGTTGTGACATAGTTTGTCACAGAATAGCGCTGACGTTATGACATAGTGTGTCATAACGCAGTGATTGCTCAAAGCCGATCAAACATAGTAAATCGCTCAGCAATAAATGTTATTTTTGGAGAACTCGTATGAAACGTGTATTTTTGTTTTTATTAACTAACCTCGCGGTTATGTTGGTATTAGGTGTGGTGCTTTCAATCATAATGAGTGCGCTGGGCTTAAGCCATCGTAGCCTTGGCGGAATTTTACTAATTGCGACTGTATTTGGTTTTGGTGGATCGTTTATTTCGTTATTTATGTCGAAATGGATCGCCAAAAAATCAACCGGTGCGCAAGTGATCACCCAACCTCGTACCGAAACCGAACAATGGCTGGTAAGCACTGTGGCTGCTCAAGCTAAAAAAGCCGGTATTAACATGCCAGAAGTGGCTATTTACGACAGCCCAGAAATGAACGCGTTTGCAACGGGCCCGAGTAAAAATAATTCGCTGGTGGCGGTAAGCACGGGTTTATTACAGCATATGAGCCAAGATCAAGCCGAAGCCGTACTAGCGCACGAAGTATCGCACGTGGCTAATGGCGACATGGTAACGCTAACGCTTATTCAAGGTGTGGTTAATACCTTTGTTATTTTTGCCGCAAAAATACTGGCTGGCATTGTAGATAACTTTATCAATAGCGATGAAGAAGAGGGCGGCAGCAGCTGGACTTACTTCTTATTCGATATGTTATTCCAAGTATTATTTGGCGTATTGGCAAGCATAGTGGTTGCCCATTACAGCCGTAAACGCGAATTTGCAGCCGATAACGGCGCAGCTCAATTGGTTGGCGCTGACAAAATGCGTTCAGCCCTTGAGCGATTAAAGCAAAATCACCCATCGCAATTAGAAGGCTCAATGATGGCCTTTGGTATTGCCAGTGGTAAAGGCATGGCTGAGTTGTTTTCATCTCACCCACCGCTTGATGCACGTATAGACGCACTACGTCGTTAAAAAATTCAAGTTTTTCACAGTACTTGTAAACAAAAAGCCTGCATTTGCAGGCTTTTTTATTTTTAATGTTTTTTATTGCGATTGAATAATCTCAGTAATGCCCTCCGGCGAGAGTATTTCAATCCAGTAACCGTCTGGGTCTTTAATAAAGGCAAGCCCCTTCATTGAGCCGCCATCTGGTTTTTTTACAAACTCAACATCGTATTTAGCAAAGCGCTCACAGGCTGCGTATACATCGGGTACGCTTATACCAATATGGCCAAAGCCTTTTGGTTCTTCATTTCCACTGTGATAACCGCTAAAGCTGTCGTCGTTTTCAGTGCCCCAGTTATGGGTAAGCTCAATCAGCGCAGGGCGGCGAAACACCCACTGTGTTTTTTCTTTATCATCGCCTTTAGGCATGTCTTGTTCGTAGCCTAAAAAGTACAAGGTAAACTCCATACCAGGAAAGTCGTACTTTCCTAACAACTTCATGCCCAATACGTTTTCATAAAATGCCAGCGACGGTTTTGGATCTTTAATACGCAACATAGTTTGCTGCATTACATAGCCCTCGGTGGCCTGTGCAATTTGCTCTGGAGATTCGTTATAGCTAGACATGAGATAATCCTTAATAAAATGACTGAAAAAACCTTAATGGATTTAAAAAGGCAGGTTATACGCTCATCATAATAAACAGCAGCAAAAATTAAAACCACCGAGCTAAATTACCAGGCAGTGAGCTGAATGTTTTATAAGCGAAAAATGGCATATTTAGCGATACTGTTTATTTATACAGTATTTGTGTTTTGTCTAATATTACTGATCACCACCATTTTGGGGTATTTCTGCATTTATGAAGTATGACCTGAAGTTAACTAGCTGTTTACAGGTGTTTATTTGAGGGCTAAGATAAATGCAATGTATATATGGACATTTGTCGGTTTATAAAACGACAAATGTCGTAGACAAAGTTGTTAAATGCCTATGAAGAAAATCATCGCTAATATTTTTACCAGCGCCATTTATTCCTCGTTCTTGGGTAGCGTGGTGGTCTTTATTGGTATGGTTGCATCGTTCTTGGCTGGTGGCTGGGATTTTATAGGTGGCGCAATTGGTGGAGCTATACTGTTTTACTTTATTACAGCTATTTTTTCATGCGTTATAGCAACAGTTGTTGCTGGGCCAATTTACGTTGTACTCACTAAATATAAGCTTGCCAACTATTACACGGCATTTTTGCTAGGTCTTACTGTTACATTCTTTTGCTCTGGGTTTTCCACCTCGCTAGAGAATCTATATTGGAATTTGGCCGGTGGTATTACTGGTTTGCTGTTCCACTACCACTATATTAATAAGCCTAGTTGGGTGGGGAGTCCGCATTTAACAAAGCCATCAAATTGACGTCTTTTCCGTCGCTTTTTTGGTGGTTTAACGCTACGCTACCACAAAAAAAATCAACTACAAAGCCGCAATTTATGGCGGCGTTATGAGCCATATGAATAACTTACTAATTTGTAGCCTGATAATTCTGTTGGTTAGTTGCACAACCATAAAAAATGTTTCAGATAGTTCTCAATTTGAAGGTGACATAGGCATAAAGTATTTAGAAAAGAACGCTTTCATTTGCACTGTTGATAATAATGCAATTTTTACGAAAGGCTTACCCGTTAACGAGCTATATGAAAACCATGGTTTCAAATCCTGTCCTCGCGGAATGGATGTTGCGTCCCTTCTAAAGGGGGCTGAAATTAAAGTTTCAGAGGCTTCTCATAGCTCACACTTCGGTTTAGTGTCTTATACAGATCATTGGTATTTTGTTGGTTCCGCCGACATTGGCGGTAAAATGGTGAGTTTCTATTACTACTTAGGGTTAACTACTGATGGAAAACCTCCTGTGAACTATAAGAATAATTTGTTGTGGCACTAGCAAAAGCTCATAACAAGGCCAGCCAGCATCGCTCCCTACGGTCGCTGGACCTCGTTTCACTCGGCCGCTGCTGGCGGCGTTATATGTATTTTTGAGGTTGTACTATATGTCGTCGATTATAAGTAAAAAACTTCAAGAAGCATTAAAAGCTCAATTCAAAGCTTTTGGATTTAAAAAGAAAGGGGCTTCTTGGGCTTGTGCTGAGGGTGAATTAGCAAAGTGGTTCAACATCCAATGTTCTCGGAACAGCGGTTGTGTTTACTTTAATGTTGGTATCTATTTTCAAGCAACAAAAGAAGTAGACTACCCAAAAGAACTAGATTGCCATTTACGCTTTCGATTTGAGCAGCTGTTAAGTTCTGATGAAGAAATTAGAGATTTTTATAGGCTGTCTGATTTTGAGTCAGGCCTAAATACAGAAGCTAAAATTACAAGATTAACAAATCTTATAGCCTCTAAACTTATTCCATTTTTTAATCAGTATAATAGCGTTACTGATATTTTAAATTCTGACAAAATTAGGCCTCATATGTACTGGAATAACGGTAAAGAGATAGCAATTAAGCTTTGTGCTTAATACATATAACTACAAGGGCTTTAAATTTGACTCCAAAAGCGCTCATATTTTTTGCGGAGCAAAAACCAAAGCCAGCTTTTTACGCAATTTAAGCGGGCGTTATATGCAAAATGAATGAATCTAGCATTTATGCCAAATTAGAGTTTTTAAGAGATCAATTTATCAATGGTAAATTGATGCCTTGCGTTGACATTAAATTAGAAATAGATGGTCAAATATTTACCCAAAATGTTTGGCTAGAGCCACATGAATTAGGTAATGTGGTAGTCGTTATGTTGGCAACTAACAAGCTCTTTATTTCTAATAAATATTGTTTAGGTTTAATCCAAGCAAATGACGGGACAAATGAGCTTTTAAGTAATGAACAACTATGGGAAATTGGCATCCCGTAAATTGCATATAACTATAAGCCAATCAAGCGGGACTAAAAATAGTTTGCTCGGTTTCGCTTCGCTACACATTTTAGCCAACCATTTTTTGCCTGTTAATTAGGTGTTATGTTTACAAGGAAAGTTATGTATAAATTATCTATTTTAGTATTTTGTCTAGCTATGGTCGGATGTGCTTCAACTTCATCCTCATATGATGGGATTGAAGGTAGCTCGTTTGAAAATGCAGTTGTTTTTCCTAATGCTAAAAGTAGCTTTGATGGTATACCAATGGAGAATCAATGGCTGCAAGAGAAGTATCCAAACTTTAAAAAAGTAAGTCAATCTATGCTCTCCAACGGCAATGATGTATACGATGCTATAACCATTGAAACATCAAATGGCGAAACTAAAGTGGTCTATTTCAAAATGACTAGTTGGTTTGGTATGTAAACATAACAATCCAATAAAGTCGGGACTGCTAACAGTTTGCTCGGTTCCACTTCGTTTCACATTTTAGCAAGCTATTATCAGCCCCTTATTGGGGCTTTAGGCATTAAGGAGTTGTCGTTGAATTCGAATATACCCAATTCGATTATTGGTGCAGTGTCTTCAGTTCTAGCTGCACATTATTATAGTCATTCAAAATTAGATGCTTTATTTATGGAGTCAGGTGCCCCTGGCGAAATACCTGAAGTTAATTGCGAAAAAAAATGCAGTTCATGGTTATAAAACCAAAGGGATCAAATCTTGACTTCAGACATCAAATTCATGCGGCAATTTTATAAGCTGTTTTTAAAATAAAATGCTGGTGGTTCACTGGCTAATTAATTACTGAGTTAAATTAAGGAAAAGGATTTTTTATGGAAGGTATTAATTATAAAAGGCATTAAACGTATTTGGTTTTGGTTTACGCTAGTTGTATGTCCATTTTTGATTATTTTAGGCATGGCTACCTTTGTACAGTTATTAGGGCAGTACATGTATTCTCTGCAATTTAGTTTTTCTTCGCTATCTAGCTTTCAAATAGCATTTATGTGTGGCGGAATTTGTGCTTTTTCTGTCTCTGATAAAACGGCTGTAAAATTAAAAATAATGAAATGGACGGAGATAGAGATGGCGAGCCCTGTGAGCGGCAGTTTGGAAATAAGTAGTTTTATATTGGGGTTATTGATAAATCAAAAAGTTAGTTGAAACCTGTTAGGTGGAATACGATTTTTGATAATACAGCTATAAATAGCTGGTGGAAAAAAGGCACGATAAGGTGCTTTAAGTTAAGCTATATTGAATTAACTGTTAAACACCATGGAGGATGTTATGTTTAAAATAATAATTGGTTGTGCTGTCATATTTTCGTTTGTTTGCATGTTACTCGCCGCTGCACCTTTTACGCCTGCGATATCAGGATCATTTATTATGCTGTTGTTTGCAGGAGCTATTGGTTACAAGGGCTACCTGCAATCAAGTTTAATACTGCTGTTAATTAATACGCTGGCGGTTATTGGTAGCCCAGCTACAGATATAGACAACACTGATGCATTACTGTTTTTACCAATATTATTTTTAATCTCATTTGGTGGTGTTTTATTAGGCGTAAGAAAGTTAACTTTAAAACACGTTTTGTAGACGAATGGCTTGCTGAGGTTTGAAGTAAAGCGTTTGTTATTAACCTATAAGGTGTAGCAGCGCTTTGCTCCCTTTGTGAAAAAAGCCTTTAAAGAGCTATTTGCACAAAGAAAAATGAAAGAGGAGCAAACGAGAAGAAAAATAGCCTTTCACATTGTTTGTTTCCTCTAACAGCAAAGCGTCTCTTAGTTCTCCTTGTGAATAAAGCTCTTATGTTTAAACCTAATGTGGTATCAAATAGTTGTTACAAACTTAGAATCAAAGCGCTTCAAAAATGGCTGCAATGCCTTGCCCACCGCCAATACACATTGTGACTAGCCCATATTTGCCATTAATTCGTTTGAGTTCGTACAAGCATTTAGTTGATAAAATTGCGCCCGTTGCGCCAACAGGGTGGCCTAAGGCAATTGCACCGCCATTCGGGTTTACCTTATGCGCTGGGAAATTTAACTCGTTGGCAACGCACAGAGCTTGTACTGCAAAGGCTTCGTTAGACTCAATTACATCCATATCATCAATGGTTAAGCCTGTTTTTTCAAATACGTGTTTTACCGCAGGAATTGGGCCGGTGCCCATTAACGAGGGATCAACGCCCGCTCTGGCATAACCTATTAATCGACCAAGAGGTTTTAAGCCTTGCTCATTCGCTTTTTGCTCAGACATGAGTACCAACATGGCTGCGCCATCGTTTATACCTGATGAGTTTGCTGCGGTAACGGTTCCATCTTTTTTAAAGTAGGGCTTTAAGGTAGCGAGCTTCTCGGTTGTGGTATCGGCTCGCACGTGTTCGTCAGTATCAAAAATATGGCTGCCACTTTTTGATTTGATTTCAATAGGGAGTATTTGCTGTTTAAAATGGCCTGCAGCAATCGCTTTTGCGGCTTTTTGGTGGCTTTTTGCTGCGTAAGCGTCTTGCTGCTCGCGGCTAATAGTGTATTTATCTGCAATGTTTTCAGCGGTTATTCCCATTGGGTTATTATCCCATGGGTCTTGTAATGTGGAGGTGAGTTCATCTTGCATGATGCTATTACCTATTTTTTGCCCCCAGCGATTACTTTCGAGGGTATAAGCTGAGCTACTCATGCTTTCAGCTCCGCCAGCAAGGGCTGCATCTACATCACCTAATTGAATTTGTTGTGCGGCTTGTATAATGGCTTCAAGGCCAGAGCCACATAATCGGTTGAGAGTTACTGCGTGACTACTAATAGGTAACCCCGCATCTAGCCCAATGACTCTTGAAAGGTATGCGTCTTTAGGACCGTTATGAATTACTTTACCAACTACAGTTGAGCCAACTTGGTTGGGTGATAGCTTGGCTCTGGCTAGTGCTTCTTTCGCACATAGAGTGCCTAGCTCGGCGGGCGTGAAATTTTTAAGGCTACCACCAAAGCTGCCGATAGCGGTACGAACTGCGCTTAATATAACTACGCTATTGTTATTAAGTTTTGTCATTATTTTCTCTTCTTATTTTTAAACTTTATTCGCTTTGTTATAAATGAAGCTACTTAAGAACCAAAGGGATCTAAATTTTAGGTAATTCATCAAAACACAATTAAGCAATAAACAAAAGTAACAGCCGTATCCTGTTTGTTAATAAAGCCTATCAATTTATTTGAACATATAGATAAGTAATATGGCTTTTTCTAGATTTTGAAATAATTTATTTAGTTGGGCTCTCATTTTAACGATAACCCAATGTTTAATTTATAAATAATAAATAAGTAAGACAGCCACCTTAATTTTTGCATTTTACAAAGCTAAATACTAAGTTTTAATTAGTGTGAAAAATAATCATGGTGCCGCTACAAAGTATTATCACTGTATTTCACGTTGTGTTCGCCGAGCATTTTTATGTGGTGAAGACTGCTTTACAGGAAAGTCTTATGAACATCGCAGAGGGGGGAAAGGCAAGTTACTTGCTTTAGTCGCAAAGACATTTTGTATTTATATATGTGCTAACGCCGTAATGAATAACCAGCAAAATGTAGCAACGTTAACAACAGCGAAAAACTACTGGCCAGTACTTATACCCAGCTAAAACGTCAAATATTGCCCCAAGGCAAGGGCTTGCATGTCAGTAATTTTGGATTTGTAGAATAAAAGCTTCCCAAGATAATTGTAAATGTAATTTTGAATGAGTTTTAGGCGGTAAATTGATTTGATCTGAACTTATTTGATGCTATTTTTAGGTGATTTTAAAATGGGTGTGTCATTTTTACTTGTTACACCGCTTCGCGGCATCAAAATTGTCGTAAAACTCAGCGTTAGTTCTCAAGGATGAAAATTTTGAAAATAATTGTAGTTTGCATTTTACTCGTATTGTTCGTGTTCTATTGGATTCGTCCACTGGCTAACCCTGACATTACAGAATATTATCCTCCAATCATATATTCTGATGAGACCTATTTTTCAATTACGATCCCTGTGGAAATTGATTTAAAGGATGATAAGCGATCATTCACAGAGTTGTTTAATGCCTACGGTTTTAGCGGCAATGGCCCATCTATATAGCAAGTTGTGAGAGCCAATACACATTTTGCATCTGTTCAATTTGATAGCGAAGGTGATGCATTTGTTATGTATACGTCAAATGAAGAGCAGTATTTGTCGGTTTTAAATGAACTACGCTGTATGGAAGAAATTGCCTGTTTAAAAAAGTGGGTTAAAACCGCGCGATGGGTGTTGATTAAAGAGTGAGAGCAAATCGGATAGCCGGGGGTCTCTAACATCAAGCCCCAGACCGCTCATCATGCGCTTTTTATTAATAGCAAGTGCAATGGGCGGATCATCTCCCATCATGAATATTGATCCAAATATCTCTCAATGACACTAAACCTTGTGACGCTAAATAGTCATTGCCTAGCGCAATGTTAATGCCTTTTGTTTTTGAGCTTTGACAAGAGCTTTCGCTTCCAAGCGCCTACTTTTGGTACTGGTGATACCACACTATATGGATATGGCGAGTCGATCACTAACCTTCAACTTGATTAAACTGCGTATCTAATTAGTGCGTACTATTTTTATAAAAAGCACCACTGTCGCCTGTAACACATTATTAATAAACGGGGGATCTTGTGTTCTAAACCCACGGTTAGTCGATAAGCGTTGGAAGACTGCAAGTAAGTTACATCGACAAAATGAAGCTCAAAAAGACAGCTCAATAGGGCTATGACAGCTTTTTATTTAAGAAATGGTAAAAGGTTAGGCTGTATTGAGCCTGTTTGCTTGTAAGTAAACTGTGCAATATTACAGTTTAAAATGCATGAATAAATTGACCTTACACGGAAAAACGAAAGTAATGCTTTCATTGCATTATGAGGCAACTTTATTGTCTTGCTCATAATATAGAAAAGCTACTTGCTTAAAACGTCAACCAAACAAAAAGCTGCGCATTGCAATAATGCACTTTTTAGTGTGTTTGTTATTTAGGTTTTTTATCATGAGTTGTTTATTTGCATGATAAATTGAGAGCATGTTAGGGGACACAGTAAAATTACCAGATAAAAATCATGTTTAGTCTGAGATTATTAAAAGTGGGTGTCTATTTTATTGTTATGGTGGGTATTGCTAGTGGTTAATACTAGTCGTGTTAAGTTACTGACCATTTATAGCGACAGATAAATACAGTGATAACAAGGCAGGAATTTTGACATGTAGTTGTTCTCGGCAATTGCTCCTGCATTGCTCTACCTCCTGCATCCATGCAGTCGTACATAAAAAATCACTAACGCAGTCAGCACTTTATTTAGCCCGCTAGAATGGTTAAATATTTAAGTCGATTGGTATAAGGTATGGCTGAGTTATTCTCTTCACCCCCACCACTTTATGGTCGAATTAACGCGTTACGTTAATTTTCAATTTACCCCACAAAAAAAGCCAGCGATGCTGGCTTTTTTTGTGGGGTAAATTTGATAATGATAAACAGGAAAGTTATGAATTACCTGAACCTTGGGTAAGGGATTTATTATCCTAAGTTCAGATTAATTACAGCCTTTTTGAATTGGTTGTGTTGTGACATTTACGACGAAGTCATTGTAGTCTCTGTCGTTTTGATCTTCCCAATATTGCTTAGTACCACTGGCTTTATAGGCTGTTTTAAGATTGTTTGCATTACCGTTCACGGAAAGTACGTAAACGATTGAATCACTGGCTTTAACGTCGTAATAACCTGATGCTCCATGCTCATCTAACAATTTAATATATTGGTTATTAACCTTAATACCCCAATCATTATTATAACCAGAATTTTCAGAGATAAAAGAGTAACTGATCCGTGTGTAATTCTCGGCAATACACTGAGCATCATCATTTAAGATAGACGCTGGTAGAGAACTTGAACCAGTTACATTAAGCTGAGCAACGGCATTGACGGTAAAGGTTTTAGTTTCACTATAGTCATCGTTATCAATTGTTGGGATTGTAAATGAAGCAGTTGTTTCACCTGCCGCAATAGTAATGACTTGATCAGAGAAACTGTAGTCGCTACTTGTTGCTGTTCCTGCTGAAGTCGATACATAAATATCACTATCTTGTTCATAACTATTGCTTAGCTCTAGTTTATAAGATAACGCGCTACCTTCGTCTACTGAATCAACAATCGGTACAATAGTAAAGCTTGGAATATCTGACACGGTGCAAACTGGTGCATCGTAGCATGCAACTGATTCGTTAAAATTAGTTGCTAAATCATTTAAACGTACTGGAAAATCTGCAACATGGCAGGTATTACCAGTGTTTTTATTTACTTTGTACAACTCAGATTTATTAGAATGGCCTAGATCAGTTAAAATAGTTCGGCTTAATACAATATCACCTTGCTGGTTAAGTGCAGCGCCTGTGACAGTCGTTAAGTTGTGAGCAGATAATTTTGTTGCCGTAAGTTCCTGCACATTCACAGTATATAAACTTGTACTGGTGACTAAGATTAATTCACCATTTTTAAATACCATGTCACCACGCCAGATACCTTGGTCATTTTCAAGGCCTGTAATATTTCCAAGTAAAGTTGTTTCGCTAGTTTCAGGATCAATCGCGTATAGCTTATCTTTATATGATCCAAGTAAGCGATTATTCTGTTGGTCATACACTAAACGATACATGTTACTTGTTCTGCCAACTTCAACATGTTCGTTTGTATCTAAATCAACATAGGCCAATTTGATGTACTTAAACTTACTGCCACTAATAGGTAGAGATTTGAGCTCTGTTGAATTAAAACCTAAGTGCTCAACATCTACTTGATATTCAATAGGGCGAGGTGCTGAGATGTAATACAAGCGATTTGTTTCCGGAATATGAGCAAGCGCTGAAGAGCTGTATTTAGCTCTAGAATGTGCTTGAGTTTGTTGTGTATATTCGTCTAGTTTAAATATAATACCGGTGTCACCTCGTCCAGCATTAATACCATAAAGTTGACCGTTACATTGGTTTGCATGCGCAACTTGCAAAGATGAAAGGATAGCAACAGACAGGGTTGTAATTTTTAGTGTTGTTTTCATTTAGAGTAGGCCTTTTAACGAGGATCCATTGTTACAGCTATAGTTAGTCTGAGGTAATTACAATTTGGTTTATAGCTGCCTATCCTTGTTCCCAAAATTGTATTGCTTAATTCCTATAAGCCGAGCGCATCCGTTATTAACCTCAAAATATTGTACAATTATCCTAATGGTTGATTACAAAAGCAACATATCTTAACGAACGGTTGGCATTTATACACGAAATGCTGGCTAAATTGAGGTGTTTTATAATACTAAAGGCTTTATTTTGTATCTTTAACGGGGAATTTTAAGTTGTGGCTATTTTTGTTCACGAGCAAGCTGGTTAGGTAATAACTGTTCAATGATTTCACGTGCAGGTAACGTATAACGCACACCATCAAACATAACCGATGTAAATTCATTAATGCTAGTAATACCTGTAAGGGTCCAACCTTCACCGCGCTTTGGGCAATAAACTGTGGTTGTAGGTTGTATTACTTTAAATTCGTCATTCATAATTAGCTCAGTTATTAACTTGTATGGCAGGTATCTTAAGGGAATAATAGCGGGCTTTAAAGCCGTAATTTAATTTTATTTATGAACAATGAGTTTGCACTAAGTCGAATCACATTAAAGCCAATTAAGCATAGGGACTGTAGCGCGTTGTGGGCTATTTTGTCTGAGCCGCTAGTTGCTCAGTTTAATGACTATGCAGTGCCACTAACACGTGATGACGTAAAACAACTGATCCAAGATGATATTACTGGCATGTATGAAGGAAATACGCTGCGCTTTGGAATGTACTTATTAAATACGTCGACCTTGATTGGCTGTATTGGTTTATATGATATTGAAGAAGATACTGCTTGGTTAGGTTTTGAGTTGTCTCCAAATTATTGGGGGAATGGGTATATGTCTGAAGCATTAGCATTCTTGCTAACAAATATAAAAGCCGTTGTTAAGCTGTTAGGCAATGAGTTGAACATTACTAATTTAAAGGCTAAAGTGGCGGTAGAAAACACCCAAAGCCAGCAATTACTTCGCCGTTTTAAATTCACTCATGTAGCGAGTGAACAATGGGCGTATCAACTGTAAATCATACTTTGTTACATAACGGTAGTTTAATTAAAATACAGAAAGGGTATTGTTTTTAAAACAATCTTTACCTGAAAGCTATGCTTCTATTAAAAAAACTTAATCGCACTGCAATCATAATTCTATTGAGTATAGCCGCCTTCATTGCATGCACTATTGTCATTTATAAATACAACGCGCATTACACGTCAAATTTTAAAGACATCACAATTTATTCGCAGGTATTGGATGAAAATAGGAAAGTGTTTATTCGTTTACCTAGCAATTTTGAGCCAAATAAACGCTACTCCTTGATCATTAGAACCGACGGTAACTTCAATCTTACGCAGTGGGATTCAGTGATGGCTGAGCTACCAGCGCAGCAGGATACAATTTTGGTATCGATCCCCAATCAATTTTGGACCTTTACTAGAAATCGTGATTTAGTCCCACCGTATGCACGCCAAGATGTGAATACCCAAGCAAGACCAGCAAGTGAAAATTCACCAGAATTATTTGGTCAAGCAGATCAATTTTTGGCTTTTATTGAAGGTGAGTTATTACCGTATTTAGAATCACATTATAAGCTAGATAATAATCGTGTTTTGTCGGGCTATTCAGCAGGAGGGAGTTTTGTTTTATACACTATGAGTACAAAGCCTTGGCTGTTTAACGGTTATTTTGCATTTAGTCCGGCTGCTTGGTACGACGATATGACCGTTGTAAAAGAGTTTGATCGATTCTTATCGCAACGATGCCTCAATACAGACGATAACATACCGCTGTCGCTCTATATAACAGTAGGAGGCGCCGAGCATCCTTTAATGTTAAGTGCCTTTGCTGGTCTTAATAATAGCCTTAACATATATGCTAATGATATTATTTGGAATAGCAGAATTAATGAAGGTTTAGAGCACAGGGAAAACCCGGTGCATAGTGTTAAGCAGGCACTCGATTTCTATAATTCATCAATAAACTAATATGCTTAACTAAATAATAAGACAGTAATAAACCACAAAAGAACACATCATACTATATTTGTTAATTAAGATAACTCTGCATAAAAAGTTATTTTCAACTAAAAGCTATCAAGAAGAATCATGAGCTTGATAAATCAAAGTTAGTAATTCGATTAAACGTATCACAAGAGTTATGCTTATTTGGCTATGGAGGGATCTTCATTGATACAACGACAACGTCTTAAATCAAAAAATATCAGTAAACAGTCGGTAATTGCAGCGAATTAGTAGGGGTTCAGAAGGTGAGTTTTATTTACACACTAACGACGTTTAATTTATCAATAGATAAGTTACAGAGTTTGCACTTAACCATAGAAAATCGCTATTACTTTAAGTTAAAAGCTTAAATTTAATGCCCAAAGTGAAACACACCATGAAATAAGTTGTCGCTAAAGAATAGATATTTTGCTGGTGAGTTGGCGTAGCATTTTTTCAGGTTCTGGCGCAGGTTCATTTAACCCTGAAATAATGGTCATAAAATAACAATCTAACATCACATTTGCTTTTATATCGTCAAACTCTTGCTGTTCATCGAACAGCCGTTTTTTAAACTCACTCATTTGCTGTTCAAAAAAATCGGCTTGCCAAATCATATCGCTTATCAATATTTTACTAAATTCAATGTTATTACAATAAAATTCAAATAACGGTAGGGCATAGTGACGTAACTTAAGCCTTGGTGCATGTTGGCGATCAGTTAAACTAGCCTGATGAATGATCGTATCTATTTGTTGCTGCATTCCTGCTTTTAGTAAGTCGATTTTATTTTCGAAATGACTAAACACTGTACCAACGGCCACATTAGCCGCTTTTGCGATTTCTCGTGTAGATGTATGAGCATAACCTTGCTCTAAGAATAACAGCCAAGCCGAGGTAAGAATTTTATTATAGGTTTGCGTTTTTTTATTCATTGTATATCAATTGATTATATTTAACTTGTGATAGTAAAGATGAAGCCACTTGAAAAAGTGACTGCGCTCAATTATATTTATGAGCGCGCTCATTTAAACAAGGAACTTATATGAACTTTATCAAACAAGTTATTGGTTACGGACTATTTATCCCATTTATTATTTTTTATTCTTACATGCTAGGACCATTACTTAAAGCTATTTTATTACCAGGGGGAATTTTAATGTTATGGATAATTTTAGGACCTAAGGAAGGCTATTTAGCTTTGACAAAAGCGTTTGCAACTAAAGGTAAAGCAAAAAAAGTGTGATCGCAGCGGGTGGTTAATATTAGCAAAACAGGCTGATTAAATAATCAGCCTGTAAGTGTTCTAGTTATAATGTGTAATGAAAACCAAATGCAATGCCATCATCTTCTGATAGACCCATTTGATATTCTTGCTCTTTATCGGCACTTGAAAAATCACTAAAGTCTTTACGTGCTTCAATGTAAAAAATCGTATCTTCGTCGAATAGATAGTGAAATCCAAGTACTGTAAATTGACGTTTAAAGTTGTCATTAGGATCGGCGTTAAAATTTGGTTGGATCACGTAATCTGTTCCAGCATCATAGAGGTTATATGCAATGAAGGTACGAATGTCATTATCAAACTTATAAGATAATAATGACTCTACCCCAATCGCGTCTTTGATCAGACGGCCTAAGTTATCGGTATCATGATTTTCATTTTTGTTGATATTTGCGGCAAAATAAAGGCCATCATTGTTGAAATTACCCCAAGTAACACCTGCGCCATAAATAAAATCATTAACAGACTGAATACGTCCTGCTGCGTAATTTACGGTCAGTTCTCCGCGGTTAAACCCGGCAGTAAGTTTTAAGTCGTCGCTTACAGAATAGGTAACGGCTGCCCCATAGGTTGAATTAAATTCTACTTGTTGAGCAAGATCACTGCCACTTTCCCACAATGTCTGGCAAGCAGCTTCTGAAATGGCTTCAATATCGCAGGTATAAAAATCATTATTTTTAAATTGCACTTGAGTTGCAATACTAAAATCACCAAACGTATTACGATACTGCAATAACTTATCACCGCGCCCGGTGCCATTAATTGCACCATCGTCTTTGTTGTAGGTGTAAACACCGGCTGCATTACCATCCCAAACTAGGCTATAGTTAGTACTATAAACTACGTCGTACCAAGCCCCCCATTGTTTACCTATTGTCACTTGGCCATATTTTTCATGCGCTATACCTATATAACCAAGTCGGTTATATAAAAATTCATCTTGAATAGATTCAAAGCGGTTGTTATAGATGATATCGCTACTGCCAACAGGGTTTACACCCCATTCTAATAAGGCTAAAGCTGACCACTGATCTTTTAGTTTGCGGCTAAAATCAAAGCTAATCCGTGATGCACCATTAACTATTTCAGTTTGCCCTTGTGTGTGGATTATTCTGGCGTCAATAAAACCACCGATGGTTAAATTGTTTTTTCCGTCATCATAAACTTCAACAGCGTTTACGCTCGGTGCCATCAAAGCGCTTGCGATAATGACCCCAATTAATTTTCTATTCATTTGATATTGCCTTGTGTGCTATCTATCATTGTCCTTTGGTCGCGCAGACTAACAAAGCTAAATTAATGGCTAAAGTGAAAAAATATCATTAAAAAATGATAGAGGAAATTTGAATTGTTAATTTATGTTCTTTTTGTGTGCAGCTACACAATACTAGCATAATAAATTGACCTAAATTAGCTTATTTCGATGGACAGCAGCTATAGCCCACGAAGCTAATAATTCATGGAAAAATAAGCCTATTTGGTTTACACTCCAGCCAATTTTATTTCTTTGATTTTCCCCGTTGGAGGGTAGCGCTATCATCAGTACAGCTAACATCACCATGCAATTTGGTGCTAAACCGTTATTTGAGAATATTTCAGCTAAATTTGGCGAAGGTAACCGTTATGGTTTAATTGGCGCAAATGGCTGTGGTAAATCAACATTTATGAAAATCTTAAGTGGGGAATTGGAACCGTCAGCTGGTAATGTAAGTACTGATCCAAATGAACGTGTTGCTAAACTAAACCAAGACCAGTTCGCTTACGAAGAATATTCAGTTATTGACACTGTGATAATGGGCCACAAAGAGCTGTGGGCGATTAAACAAGAGCGTGATCGTATCTATAGCTTGCCTGAAATGAGTGAAGAGGATGGCATGAAGGTTGCCGATCTTGAAACTGAGTTTGCTGAAATGGATGGCTATTCTGCAGAATCTAAAGCCGGCGAGCTACTAATGGGCGTAGGTATTGCAACTGATCAGCATTACGGTCCGATGTCAGAGATTGCTCCTGGTTTTAAACTGCGAGTGCTTCTTGCGCAAGTGTTATTTTCAGATCCAGATATCATGCTACTCGATGAGCCAACTAATAACTTGGATATTTATACTATCAAGTGGCTTGAAGATGTACTGAATCAACGTGATTGCACAATGATCATCATTTCCCATGACCGTCATTTCTTAAACTCTGTATGTACGCATATGGCTGATATTGACTATGGTGAATTGCGTATTTACCCAGGTAACTATGACGAATATATGTTTGCAGCAACGCAAGCTCGTGAACGCTTATTAAGTGAAAATGCCAAGAAGAAAAATCAAATTGCCGAGCTACAACAGTTTGTTTCGCGCTTTTCAGCTAATGCATCTAAAGCAAAGCAAGCAACATCTCGTGCCAAGCGAATTGACAAGATTCAATTAGATGAAGTTAAAGCATCGTCACGTCAAACACCGTTCATTCGTTTTGAGCAAGAAAAACAGTTATTCCGTAATGCCCTTGAATTAACAAACTTAGGCCAAGGTTTTGACGATATGCTGTTCACTGGCCTTGAAGGCTTAGTTGAAGTAGGCGAGCGTATCGCTATCATCGGTGAAAATGGGGTTGGTAAAACAACACTGTTAAATACTTTAGCAGGTCGTTTGGCACCGAAGCAAGGCGAGTTTAAATGGTCTGAAAACCATAATATCGGTTATTATGCGCAAGATCATGCTGATGAATTTGCCACCGATATGAACTTATTCCATTGGATGGAGCAATGGCAGCAAGAAGGCGATGATGAACAAGTTGTTCGCAGTTTCTTAGGCCGTATGTTGTTCTCACAAAATGATATTAAAAAGTCTGTAAAAGTAATATCTGGTGGTGAGCAAGGCCGCATGTTATTTGGTAAGATTATGATGCATAAACCAAATATCCTATTAATGGATGAGCCAACGAACCACATGGATATGGAGTCAATAGAAGCATTAAACCTTGCGCTAGAAGCATATGAAGGTACGTTGATGTTTGTATCTCACGACCGTCAATTTGTATCCTCAGTTGCAACCCGTATTTGGGAAATCAAAGACGGCAAAATAATTGATTTCAGAGGTACTTACTCTGAATATTTAGCCAGTAAAGAAGGCTAAAGCTCAATTTACATACTGATCAAAAAGCCATGCTAGTCATGGCTTTTTTGTTACTCGATATTCGCAATTTAACAATTAATACGTGTATAATGACCGCCTTTAATGCGGACATAAGTCCGCTATAGGTATTAAAACCATTACTGAGGAGTATTTATGACTGTTGGCATTATTATGGGTTCCAAGTCAGATTGGCCAACTATGGAACATGCGGCGATCATGCTGGATAAATTTGGCATCGCTTACGAAACTAAAGTTGTATCGGCTCATCGTACTCCTCAACTACTCGCTGATTACGCAAGTTCAGCAGCAGAACGTGGTATTAAAGTAATTATTGCCGGTGCCGGTGGTGCAGCGCATTTACCAGGTATGGCCGCTGCTTTCACATCGTTACCAGTATTAGGTGTGCCGGTTAAGTCTAAAACGTTAAATGGCATTGATTCATTGCTGTCGATTTGCCAAATGCCAAAAGGTGTTGCAGTAGGTACATTAGCAATTGGTGAAGCTGGTGCTGCAAATGCAGGATTATTAGCTGCACAGATTTTAGGTTGTCAGCAACCGGAGATATTTGCCAAAGTTGAAGCGTTCCGTAAAGAACAAACCGAAACTATTTTAGCTAACCCAAATCCAGCAGAGTAATATGACTATTTTAATTTTAGGAGCCGGCCAATTAGCACGTATGATGTGTTTAGCTGGTGCGCCATTGAATTTAAATGTGGTTGCGTATGATGTTGGTAGTAAAAAAATTGTTCACCCATTAACTGGGCAAATCTATACTACAACGTTAGAGCAAGCAATTGTAGACGCTCATGCGATCACCGCTGAGTTTGAGCATATTCCTGATGATGTGCTAACGCTATGCTGTGCAAGCAAGAAGTTTTATCCGGGTAAAGCCGCGATTAAAACGGGTGGCGATCGCGCCCTAGAAAAAGCATTACTAAGTAAAACCGCGGTTAAGTGCGCACCATATCAGTTGATCACTGAAAAAGCCCATTTAGAACAAGCCGTTGCTAGCTTGGGTAAGCCATTAGTTATCAAAACCTGTCAAGCCGGTTACGATGGGAAAGGCCAGTGGCGTTTAAAATCAGATGATCAAATTGAGCAGATATGGTCACAAATGGCTGATTTTATTGCCTCCGGTACTGAATCCGCGCCACACACTATTATTGCCGAACAAATGATCCCATTTGATCGTGAAGTATCAATCATTGGTGTTCGCGATAAAAGTGGTAATACCGCTATTTATCCACTTACTGAAAACCAGCATACCAATGGTGTTTTAACCTTATCTATCGCCGGTAAAGAAAAAACTGTGATTCAACAACAAGCTGAAGATGCATTTAATAAATTGGCTAATGAGCTTGATTACGTTGGTGTATTGGCGATTGAGTTTTTCGATGTGGCAGGGCAGTTATTGGTCAATGAAATTGCTCCTCGGGTTCATAATTCTGGTCATTGGACCCAACAAGGCGCGCATTGCAGTCAATTTGAAAATCATATGCGTGCAGTCTCTGGGCTGCCATTAGGTAGCACACAATTGCAGCGTGTTACGGCAATGGTGAATGTGCTCGGACAAGCCGCGATTCCTCAGCAAGTACTAAGCATTGCTGAGGTTACGAGTCATTGGTATGGTAAAACAGCAAAGCCTGGTCGTAAAATGGGCCATATTAATGTATCTGCTGCGAACCTTCATGAGTTAGGTGAACGCTTAGCACAATTGTCGGAGTATCTTCCGGAGGAAGATTATCCCGGCGTATTAGCGGCCAGCACCGCGTTGATTTTAAATTAACTAAAAAAGCCGAGTTTATCTCGGCTTTTTACTTGAGGAATGGTTTTATGATTAGCGCTAAATACAGAACCGTGGTATTCGCTTTTTTCATGGCATTATTTATGTCTGGTTTTATGTCATTGGTAATTTCAATTTTTAATGTTGGTTTAATTGATAACATAGTTTCTATTTGGCTAGCGGCGTGGGCTTTTGCATTTTGTGTCGCATTTCCTACCGTAATTCTTGTAGCGCCAGTTGTGCATAAGCTCACTACAAAGATTGTGCGCTCGTAACGAAGGGATTATTTTGTCTGTGTCTGATCGGATTAAAAAGCCTCTATACTTGCTTTTTTTTGGCCTGTGTATCACCCCTTGGATTGGTGGTGGTAGTGCCCTAATTTGTGGCGCGATGTTTGCTTTTTTGCTCGGTAATCCATTTGCAGAGCTATCCCAAAAGGCGAGTAAATGGATGCTCAAAGCCGCGGTGGTTGGCTTAGGTTTTGCTGTTGATTTTAATCAGGTGATTGAAGTTGGTCGCAGTTCACTGGTACTGACCATAGTCAGTATTACAGCGATCATTGGTCTTGGTGAAATTTTAACGCAAGTCTTTAAATTAAATCGTAACACAGGTGTATTAATATCATTCGGTACGGCCATTTGTGGAGGCAGTGCGATTGCAGCGATGGCGCCTGTAATTAAAGCTAAAGATCACGAAGTAGCGGTTGCACTTGGTGTAGTGTTTTTATTAAACGGTGTCGGTTTGCTACTATTTCCAACCATTGGTCATTACTTTAGTTTAAGCCAACACCAATTTGGTTTATGGGCAGCGTTAGCTATTCATGATACCAGCAGTGTAGTAGGGGCCTCAGCAGCTTATGGAGCTGTGGCACTAAGTATTGCTACAACAGTTAAGCTCACACGTGCGATGTGGATCATTCCCTACACTACGATTGCAGGTGTCTTTTGGCGCTCAGAAGAAAAGGCCAGCATTCCTTTATTTATTGTTGGTTTTTTAGCTGCTGCATTGATCAATACGTATTTGCCTCAATTTACGGATCTCTGGCAGCTGATCAACACCGTAGCAAAACAACTATTGGTAATGACTTTATTCTTAATTGGCAGTGGCTTATCACTGGCTGTATTAAAACAAGCAGGACTAAAGCCCTTTATAATGGCAATTATTTTATGGATAGTCGTAAGTAGTGTCATTTTGTTATTAATTTTAGATGGATATATCGTATGAAGAAGCAGTTTTCTATCGCCACATTAGCGTGCCTATTAATCAGTGGTTTTTCTAACTCAGCATTGGCCGCATCATCTTTACGTGTAGCCACGTTTAATGTGAGCATGGATGCAACAAATTATGCTGAAAATGATAAGGACGTTGATCCTAATGGCCTGGTAAATGCGTTACAAACAAATCATCCACAAATCAAAAATATTGCCGAGATCATTCAACGCATTCGCCCTGACATTTTATTATTAAATGAATTTGATTATGTCAGCAAAGCGCAAGGCATTGATTATTTTAAAACGCACTACCTTGCTAAAAGCCAAAATAAACAGCCCGCTATAGATTATCCGTACAGCTATGTTGGCCCAGTAAACACAGGTTTGAAAACGCCATTTGATCTAGATAATGACGGCCAAGCAACTGGTATTAAAGGGGATGCATTTGGTTTTGGCTTTTTTGAAGGCCATTATGGTATGGCCGTCTTATCTCGCTACCCAATTGATTTTGATAAAATTCGTACCTTACAAACCTTTAAATACAAAGATATGCCAAATGCTAAAATCCCAATTGATCCAACTACAGGTGAAAATTGGTATAACAACGAAGAGTGGCAAGCTTTGAGGCTCAGCTCAAAATCGTTTTGGGATATTCCTGTTACTGTAAAAGGTAAAACGCTGCACGTTATTGCATCGCACCCAACGCCTCCTGTATTTGATGGTGCTGAAGATAGAAACGGCTTACGTAATCATGATGAAGTACGTTTGATTAAAGATTATATCGCCAGCGCAGATTACCTCTATGACGATCATGGTGTCAAAGGCGGGTTAGCTGAAAAATCACGATTTGTTATAGTCGGAGATTTAAATGCGGCTCCTGAAGGAGATAAAAAACGCCCAGATACAACGGATCAACTTTTAAAAAACTCATTAATAAATAGTCAATTTACACCAACTAGTAAGGGCGCTAAAACCACTTACAGTGAAAAATATGCTGCGGCTTACACAGCTTACTGGCAAGCTCGTGCAGATTATGTTTTGCCTTCAACTTATGGCATTGAAGTCCATGACGGTGGGGTATTTTGGCCAACTAAAAGTAGCGAGTTATACCGGTTAATTAAAGATCGTAATGCATCGTCAGATCATCGCATGGTGTGGTTAGATATTTCTATAAAGTAACTTGGTTATTAAACAGCAAAGTTTGGCTGTTTGTCTGAAATAATTGCTATTACATAGGCGCTTCTGCTTAAATTGGGGGAATTACAATAACCTTACAGAAGCCCTATGATTTTTAAATCTTCTACTCAAAAAACCTTAATTGCACTTGCCGTAGCATCCAGCGTTATGTTGTCCGGTTGTCAATCAACCGCATCTACCCCTAAAGAGCAACCACAATCAACTGTTGCCAGCGTTGTTGTAACGCCTGCTGATACAGGCAGCAGCGCGATCACACTTGAGCAAGCAATGGCTCATCCTGATTGGTTAGGCCGCCAAGCAGAGCGTGCGTTTTGGGCTGCTGATTCAAAAACAGTTGTCTATGCGCAAAAACAACAAGGTAATGAGCTTCGAGACTTATTTACACAAGTTGTTGATAGCCAAGCTGCAAGCCAAGTAGCGTTAAATAAGTTGCATACATTAGGGGCTGATGATGCTGTTTATTCAGCGGATCGTACACAGCAAGCCTATGTATTTGAAGGTAATATATTTGTAAAGAACATCAATACAGGTGCAATTACACAAATTACTCACGACAGTGCTAAACAATCTAAACCACAATTTTTAACTGATGGTAATTTAGCTTATCGTCAAGGAAACACTTTTTATAAAGTAGATTTGGCAACGGGACTGCAAGCTGAGCTTGTAAATCTTCATTTGAGCGATGCACCAAAAGGAGTTACAGAGCCTGAAACTTACATCGCTAAAGAACAGCATAAACTGATTGATTACATTGCGCTGACTCATAAAAATAAAAAAGATAAACAAGCGCGCAAAGAGCAACTCAACCAGCAAAATAGTTCAATTGCCGATGCTCAGTTTTACTTAGGTAAAGGCAATGAGTTAGCCGATGTGCAGTTATCACCAAATGGTAAAGCATTAATTGCTGTTGTCACTGAGGCCAAACCTTGGCGAGATGAAGCCGACATCATGCCAAACTATATTGCTGATGATGCACGGGTAAAAGCTGAAAAAGTACGTCGTCGTGTTGCTGATGAAAAACCACAAACCTCGCAAGTTATCTACATAGATTTAACTGAGCAAACGCAAACAGCACTCGCATTTGATACCTTACCTGGTTTTGATGAAGATGTATTAGCGGCAGTTAAAAAAGAAAACTATGCCCGTGACGGCAAAACATATGAATCTAAAAAAGAACTTCGTGCTATCAACCTAATGATGGATTGGGGATGGGATCAAAGTGCTATCGTCTGGAACAAAGCCGGCACGCAAGTCGCGATTATGCTTGAAGCATGGGATAACAAAGACCGTTGGTTAGCTACTGTTGATGCTGAAAATTCCAAACTTGTTTCACAACACCGTTTACACGATGATGCATGGGTTAACTATGCTTATAACGATTTTGGCTGGTTAAATAATTCAGATACCTTGTATTATTTATCTGAAGAAACTGGCTATAGCCACCTATATAAAAAACCACTCAATGGTAAAGCAACACAACTTACCAAAGGTCAGTTTGTCGTATCGAACCTCACACTAACAGATGACGACAGTGCAATTTATTACAAAGCCAATGTTGAGCATCCTGGTCTATATGAAATCTACCGCGTTGATCCACAAACGGCAAAATCAGAGCAAGTAACCAACTTAGACGGTATGACCGACTATAAATTAAGCCCTGATCAAAGCAAATTATTGTTAACACATTCCAAAATCATGGCTCCACCAGAGTTATATGTTGCTGATGCAAAAGCGAATACAACTGCAACGCAGCTAACTCATACAGTATCGAGTGAATTTTTAGCAAAACAATTAATTGCGCCTAAAATTGTTGCGGTACCGTCAAGTCATACTGAACAACCGGTATACGCTAAAGTATATTACCCAGCAGACTATGTAGAAGGTGAGAGCGGCAAAAACCGCAAAGCGATCATTTTTAACCATGGTGCAGGTTATCTACAAAACTCACACATGGGTTGGTCAGGTTACTTCCGCGAATTTATGTTTCATTCATTACTAGCCTCTGAAGGTTATGTAGTGATGGACATGGATTATCGCGCATCAAAAGGTTATGGACGTGATTGGCGTACGGCGATTTACCGTCAAATGGGTACCCCAGAAATTGAAGATTTAGCCGATGGTGTTAAATGGATGGCTGAAAATGCCAATGTTGATACCGGTGCTGTGGGTACATATGGCGGCTCTTATGGTGGCTTTATGACCTTTATGGCGTTATTTACTCAGCCTGATTTATTTCAAGCCGGGGCTGCGCTTCGTCCAGTTACCGATTGGGCACACTATAATGGTCCATACACATCAAACATTTTAAATCACCCAGATGTTGATCCAATTGCGTATGAAAAAAGTTCGCCTATATATTATGCGCAGGGACTTAAAAACCGCTTATTGATCAACGCCCCTATGGTTGATAATAATGTGTTTTTCCAAGACTCAGTACGCTTAGTACAGCGTTTAATTGAGCTTGAAAAAGAAAACTTTGAAACGGCTATATTTCCAGTCGAACCACATGGTTTTGTACAGCCTTCTAGTTGGTTAGATGAATACCGTCGTATTCATAAACTATTTAAAGAAAGTTTATAAGCACTAAATTTTTAGACAACGCCAAGCTTATGCTTGGCGTTTTTTTATATAATTTATCAGCAATGGCGTTGCGAGTACTATTCCGCCAATTGCACCTATTAAGTGAGCATCAACAGCAACCCGAGAGGCAATTAATTTACTCACTTCAGCACTGGGGCCATGAAATTGTTCATAAGCAATTTTAAGCCAAATACCGATAAACAATAAACCGCCGCTTTTCATGCCAACTTCAATATCTTTGATTGCCCCCCACACAATTACACCATGCAGTAGTGCACTCAATCCGGTGTAAATGTGAATGTCAGGACAAAAAAAGTAAACCCCAATACCGCACCAAGCAGCCAAAAATAAGGTGTGCAATGCATATTGCGTCGGTTTTGTATGCTCAGCATGTAACGCCCATATCAGTACGATACCGGCACAATTTAATGCTAAGTGCGCCCAGTTAGCATGCACATATTGGCTCGTGATCAAACGCCAAACTTGGCCTTGGTCAATGAGCTGGCGATTAAACTCTAAAACATCATTTAAATTAAACGCTGCAAATAGGGCGCTTAATGCCATTAAACACAGCGGGGGTAAAATATATCGGGGTTGAAGTGGTAAATTGACCATTTTATTCTTATTTTTACAGCAAAATTTTGCATATTGTGCCCGTTTAACTTTAAGATGCCAAACATCTCAATGCAATTAAGGTCTTTTTATGTTTTTACCTTTTAAAACCAGCGTCGTCTTTAGTTTAACTCTTCTCACTTTACCTGTTTTAGCCACTCAAACACCACGAGAAGTACGCGAGCCAGAAGCCGCTACAGGCCATCAACTTAAGCAACATGTAACTGGTCAGCAGTATATGGTTGCTGCGGCAAACCCCTATGCTGCTAAAGCAGGACAAACCATACTCGCTAAGGGCGGCAGTGCAGTCGATGCTGCCATTGCAACGCAATTAGTCTTGACCTTGGTCGAGCCGCAATCATCAGGAATTGGTGGTGGGACTTTTATGCTGCATTTTGACAAAGGTCATAATAAGCTAACCAGCTTTGATGGCCGCGAAACAGCGCCAAGTAATGCTGACGAAACATTGTTTTTAGATGAAAAAGGTAACGCGGCACCTTGGATTGAAGCAGTGGTTGGCGGCCGTTCAGTGGGTGTACCTGGTTTATTGCATGCCTTTGCTAAAGCGCATCAACAATATGGCAAACTTGCATGGGCGGAACTGTTTAAACCGGCCATAGAACTTGCTGAACAAGGATTTGTAGTATCACCGCGTTTACATGCTTTGTTAGCCAAACAAATAAACCCTGGGGTGACAACACTTCCAGTGATCCGTGATTATTTTTTTCCAGATGGTAAACCGCTTGCTGTTGGCACTGTTAAAACGAACCAACCACTTGCTGAAGTTTACAAAAAAATCGCCAGTAAAGGCATTGATGCTTTTTATAAAGGCGATAACGCTAAGCAAATGGTTGCTGCAGTCACTCATTCTATTGTGGCACCAGGTACTTTAGCATTAACCGATTTAGCTAATTATAAAAGTAAACAACGTGACGCAGTTTGCACCCCTTACCACAGTTATAAAGTATGTTCCATGGCACCACCGAGCAGTGGCGGAGTCGCGGTGTTACAAATTCTCGCTTTGCTTGAAGATAAGAACATGGGTCAATTTAAAGCTAATTCTGCACAAGCCCTGCATTATTTTAGCCAAGCATCGCGACTCGCTTTTGCGGATCGTAATGTGTATATGGGCGACCCCGATTTTGCAGATATTCCTACTAATGAGCTACTCGATAAACGCTATATCGAGCAACGGACAAAATTAATAAGTGAGCGAGACGAAAAAGCCTATGCAGGGCAACCTCGTCCATTACTGAGTTACGCACAAGATGATGCGTATGAATTGCCATCTACTACTCATGTATCTATTGTTGACAGTGAAGGGAACGCGGTATCAATGACCAGCTCAATAGAAATGGCGTTTGGTTCAACGGTTATGGTGAACGGTTATATATTAAACAACCAATTAACCGACTTTGCCTTGTCGCCGCGCAAAAACGGCAAATTATTAGCCAACCGCGTTGAAGCAGGTAAACGCCCGCGCAGCTCAATGTCACCGGTGATGGTGTTTAATAACGATGGCAGTTTACGCTTAGTGGTCGGCTCACCTGGCGGTAGCCGAATTATCGACTATGTCGCGCAAGTAGTTATTGGCGTATTAGATTGGCAACTAACTGCTCAACAAGCCATTGACTTACCAAGAATTACTAATCGTAATAATTATACAAGTGTTGAAAAAGGCACCGCTATAGAGGCGATTATTCCTGATTTACAAAAACGGGGTCATACAGTAAAAGTCGTCGATTTAAACTCTGGCTTGCATGCGGTTGAAGTCGTCAATGGCACTTTATTTGGTGCCGCAGATCCTCGCCGCGAAGGGATCGCTTTAAGTGAGCAAAGTATTGTTCTTAAAGAGCACGAAATGCCAGTGAATAAGCCTTAATTGACATCGTGATTTAATGTACAATCTACTTTTACGTGTGTGTTAAGCGCACACGTCTTATTTTCTCCTAATGGTCTGACAAGATTGAATATCATTGCTTTTTAATATTCAACAGTAATAATGACAGATCGTAACTTAAAGACTTCGTTAAGCTTGGACTTATGACTACAAATACTGACCCAAATTATCTTTATATTCATCACTCAGGCCCAGGTCTGATCGAAACGCCACTCTTAAATAAAGGCAGTGCATTTACTCAAAAAGAGCGTGAAAGTTTCAACCTTGCGGGATTACTGCCTCCTCGCTATGAAACGATTGAAGAGCAGGTTGAACGTTGTTATCAACAATATTCAAGTTTTAAAGACAACCTAAATAAACACATTTATTTACGCGCCATCCAAGATAACAACGAAACACTTTACTATCGTTTAGTGCGTGACCATCTTGAAGAAATGTTGCCTATTATCTACACCCCAACCGTGGGTGATGCCTGTGAAAAATTCTCAGATATTTATCGCAGCGCGCGCGGTTTATTTATCTCTTATGAAGACCGTTATCAAATCGATGATATTTTACGTAATGCGACCAAAGGCAAAGTAAAGGTTATCGTTGTTACCGATGGTGAACGTATTCTTGGTTTAGGCGACCAAGGTATTGGTGGCATGGGCATTCCAATTGGTAAGCTATCACTTTATACCGCCTGTGGTGGCATAAGCCCAGCTTATACGCTACCGGTTATGCTTGATGTAGGAACGAATAACGAAAAGTTATTAAACGATCCTATGTATATGGGCGCTCGCCATAAACGTATTGCACAAGATGAATACGATGAATTTTTAGATCTATTTATTAAAGCCGTTAAGCGTCGTTGGCCAAATGTATTATTACAATTTGAAGACTTTGCACAACCTAATGCAATGCCTTTATTAAAACGCTACCGTGATGAAATTTGTAGTTTTAATGATGATATTCAAGGCACAGCGGCGGTTACAGTTGGTTCGTTACTTGCTGCATGTCGTGTGAAGAGTGCACAGTTATCAGAACAAAAGGTAGTGTTCGTAGGTGCAGGCTCCGCAGGCTGTGGTATTGCCGAGCAAATCATTACACAAATGGTGTCGGAAGGTATTTCTGACGAGCAAGCCCGCAGCCAAGTTTTCATGGTTGATCGTTTTGGTTTGTTAACACAAGGCATGGAAGGGCTGCGCGACTTCCAGCAAGCACTTGCCCAACCTACAGATAAATTAGCTGATTGGACATACAGCGGTGAATACGCGTCATTGCTAGATGTGATGCACTGCACAGCTCCTGATATTCTCATTGGTGTATCAGGGCAACCTGGTTTATTTACTGAGCAAGTTATTCGCGCCATGCATAATGGATGCGAACAGCCCGTTATTTTCCCGTTAAGTAATCCATCTAAGCAAGTTGAAGCACTGCCGGAAGATGTGATCAATTGGACACAAGGCAAAGCGATTGTTGCAACTGGCAGTCCTTTTGCACCGGTTGTTTATGACGGTGAAACATTTGTAATTCCACAGTGTAATAACAGCTATATTTTCCCTGGTATTGGTTTAGGTGTCATTGCGGCGAAGGCCACCCGTATTACTGATGCAATGCTCATGGTGTCGAGTGAAATATTGGCAGAATCATCACCTCGAGCTAATACCGGTAAAGGGAGTTTATTACCTGCACTAACAGAAATTGAAACACTGAGTAAACGCATTGCTTTTGGTGTGGCTAAAAAAGCCATCGAAGAGGGGGCTGCACTTGAGATCAGCGATGATATGTTATGGGCGGCAATTGACAGAAATTACTGGTTACCAAAATACCGTAATTACAAACGTTGTAGTATCTAAGTGATCACTGCTGATTAACTAGTAAATTATCTAGAAACAGGCTTCGGCCTGTTTTTTTATGCTTGTTCATTTTAAATTAACCGCGTACGGTATCTAATAACGTTATTAAAACTATTAAGGATATGTATGCGTTATTTACCATTGTTAGCCGCGACTCTAAGTTTCAATGTATTTGCAGCCAGTACACCAGATGCCCCACACATTTACATTCAAGGCCAAGCGCAAATCTCCACTATTGCCGATAATGTAAAGTTAGGCGTTGCAATTGTTGAAGTTGATAAGGACTTGATGAGCGCTAAACAAAAAGCTGATCAAACTATGGCTAAAGCGATTAAATTAGCAAAGCAGCAGGGGATTGATGAAAAAAGTATTTATGGTTCACAAATCTCAATTAACCGAGAAAATCAATACAACCGTGAAACAGGTAAGCAAGACTTTATTGGTTACCGGGTTAGTCGCACACTTTCACTCACACTGACGGATGTAACAAAATATCCATTACTGCTGCAAAGTTTAGTGAACGCAGGCATTAATGAAATAAACCAAACTGAGTTCACATCGAGTCGTTTTGAGTCATTGCAAAAGAAAGTGCAAAAAATGGCAATTGCAGATGCTAAATCAGCGGCAAAAGAATTTGCTGCTGATTATGACGTAGAACTCAAAGGTTTGTATAGTGCTTCAAATGCCCCTATGAACGTATCAGCTCAACCTTATATGCGTGCTGAAAAAACCATGTTGTCAGACAGTAATTCTGGCAGTTTCGTCCCTGATGCCTATCATGCCGGCGAAATCACAATTTCGGCAGACAGTTACGCTATTTATCTAATTAAAAATTAACAGCCAACTCATTGGTGGCGAAATTTCGCCACCAATTTATCTCCCATTTCAGGGGAGATTCTCGCGATAGCATTAAGCATATTAATTATTTGGTCGCGATCATACTGATTACTAATATTCTCATTTACATCATCGATAATAGCATCTAAATAAGTAAATAGACTCTGCGCTGCTTTACTGTTCTGGTGGGTTCTGAACAAAATGTTTTTGAACGCTTCGAGTACATTATTCATCACATAACCATCACTTTTTGCATAGTTGCGGATTGGCGTGAAGTTATCATGCAATAATTCATCAAATGATGTTTCATGGAAATATAACAGTGGCTGTTTATCATCACTATGTTTTAAAGAGTAATTAACGTTATAAATGCTTAATCGATCAATGAGTAAAATACTGAGCATATCGATCGCCTTTACCGCAGTACCTGGATCGTTAATACCCGGGCTCATCGCTTTCACTGCAATCTCTGAGATCTGTGTCATTCCAAATCGATAATTGTCACTTACATATTCTTCGATATAAAAAATAAAGCAATTAAGTAAATCTTCAAGGAGTTGCTCGTTATCAGATAAATCATGATTACATTTTAAAAACGGATAGCCTTCAACAGTAAAAAAACCCTGCTTAACTACAACATAAATTTTTATATCATGTTGTTGGCAAAGGGCACATAGTTTATCGCTATTCACGCCTTTAAAGTAACCTTCAGTTTTACTTGAAATACTAGACCAATCGTCAAAGTTAGGAAATACATCGATAGGGTTATCTTTTTGCATGCGAATAATCGATTTCAATTCATTTTTAGTATTCTTATATAAGTCGTTTAATACGTTATCGACTTGAATAGCCCTTGAAATTGAATGGATGAAAAATACAAAAAAGCCTAACGATATCAGGCCAAAAACAAGTGAAAAAAGTATGCCCAATGAAGGAATTCCTATTTCACCATTATCCATAGTCCGGATGTTGATCAGCATAACGATTGAAAAAATAATACTGCCGAGATAAAAGCCCAAAACAAGTTGATGTGATTTACGCGTTATAAGCCCCGGTAATACTCTTGGTGATAGACTTGCGCTGGCACTATTAAGTACCACCATAACCATAGAAAAACTAAAAACAGTTAGCGAAATAATACTACCCGTTAATGTACTTAGAATCGTTCGTGCATTTTCTTCGCTATCAACCAATAGTACCTCAAGCAGCGATTTAAGCTCCATAACAAAAGACGTATACTCTGTAGTTGTTACAAGTACAGCAAACAATAAAAATATCACTGATAATAACGATGGATAGAAACCGATACTACTGACTAATTCTCGGTAATTATCGGCAATTTTTCGCGGAGTGAACATATATGAAACCCTAAGATGACTTAGTTGTTGTACCAACAACAGCTAATTTATGCAGTAAGCTTAACAACAAACTTTGTTTTACGTCTAATTATTAATAATAACGTTTCCAATATATGCATGTTTTATTAGCTGGAGGCTTAAAACTTACTTAGTATATGGACTCCTAATAGCAAGCAGCAAGATGTTGTAACTTTAATTTTACGGACCGCATTGAGCGTCTTGACTACAATATTAGCTTATTGCTTGATATGCGACGAAATCGTCTAAATAATAGACGTCATTGAGAGGGCATTTTATAAGGTCATTCTATTAATCTCAGTAGCAAGACCATACAAAGGTTAAAATAAGTGATGTTGTTTTCTGAGGTTGATTATCATTTGTTATTTAAATAACAATAGTTGTATAGTAATACGAATTATTAGGGGGACTTGGCAATACACAAGTTCTTATAAACTATTAGATAAAAATTAGGTTTATTGTGATCATATCTTTCTACGCAGCCATATTAGCTTTTATGTATATTTATTTAAGTATAAATGTTGTAAAAGTGCGAAAAGCAAATCAAATATCATTAGGTACTAACGATAACCAACAACTACTAAGAGCAACGCGAGCTCATGGTAATTTTATTGAATACGTACCTTTCGCGCTGATCCTTATTTTTTTAGCAGAGTACCAAGGTTTAAGCAGTCATTATTGCCATCTTTTAGGGACTTTATTAGTATTTGGTCGCGTATGCCACAGCATTGCGATTAATGATAATACCTTAAAACTTAGAGTTATAGGCATGCTATCAACCTTTGCAACCCTCGCGTTAAGTGCAATTGCGTTACTGCTCGGTCGTTTTTTCTAAATGTTTTGTACATGGCTTGCACTTTCTACATCATTGATAGTAAACCCTGTTAGTGCAGCTGTTGATCATAATGATCCGCGTCAAACACTGAATGTTATTTATCCTAAGCCAGAGCGTGAATACGTACTAGATAATTGGTATCCGCTAGAGTTACTCAAACTTGCACTAAAATATAGTGGCCAAGCGTATACCTTACAATCATCGATAAAAATGGTACAAAGCCGTTCTTTAAAAGAGCTAGAACACGGTGAGCTGGTTAATGTAGTATGGTCAATGACAAGTATAGAAAGAGAGCAGTTGTTTAAGCCTATTAGAATTCCAATTTATAAAGGTTTATATGGTTGGCGTTTACTACTTACTACTGAAGACAAACTTTCATTATTTACAGCCGTAAAAATGCCATCTGAACTTAAAAAGCTTTATTTTATTCAAGGACATGACTGGCCAGACACGGTAATTCTGAGCGATAACGGTTTTCAAGTTTCAACATCAACAAGTTATGACTCCTTATTTAATATGCTTGTTAAAGGACGTGGGGATGCATTTCCTCGCTCAATTTTAGAAGTTGATTGGGAATTAAAGCAGCTTGATGCAAGCGATCACATTACTACGGTGCCTAATGTCGTTTTTAATTATCCAGCAGCGATCTACTTTTTTGTTAACTCGCAGCGCGATGATTTACATAATGCAATTAAAATTGGTCTAGAAAAAGCACATCAAAATGGTGAGTTTGATAAATTATTTAATCGCCACTTCGCTGAAATTATTGCAAGCGCAAAATTACAAGAAAAAATGATTATAAAATTAGAAAATACACATCTTCCTCACTTAACTCCTATTAACAACAGTGCATTATGGTTTACTCCAGAAAAAAGCATTCAGTTCCACAAGTCATTATGAATCCAATAACTAAAATCTTTATAATTGGCCTACCTCGTACGGGCACAACCAGTGTATGCCATGCATTTTTACAACTTGGTTTTAGTTGTGCCCATACAGCCTATACCAAGCAATGTTTTAACCAAGCGCAAGTGATTGCTGACACACCAATTTTTAATGATTACGAATATTTAGATTCACTTTATCCAGGTGCTAAATTTATCTATTTAGAGCGGGAAGCAGAAAAGTGGCTGCCTTCAATTCGCCAATTATTACTGAGAATGCACACCAACTTAATGCGAGAGGATGGGGGTTTTAACCCACATATTAAGCGTTGTTATCTGCATACCTTTGGTAGTTTTTCTATTAATGAGTTACACAATGATGCCTATTTACAACAATGCTATGAGCAACACAAAAGTGCTGCACATAACTATTTTGCTAAGCGAGCAGCTGACTTTTTATCAATAGATATAGCCCATCCAAACAGTTTTAATCAGCTTTGTGATTTTTTGCAATTACAAACTGAACTGACAAAGTTTGAAAAAATGAATATTGGCGGCAAGGTAACAGCTTGGAATGCAATAAAACATCCACTAAAAGTTGCATCAACAGCAAATGGTAAAATCGATAAATATCTATACCCAACATCTTGATAAGAAGTAACTACTCAAGGTGATTAAAAATTATTGCTGTAACAAGATTTTGTAGTTCAATTGCGTTAAAATCTCGCCATTAGTTTTTAGGTAAAATATTTATGTTCGAATTAAAATACCACACTCCATTTGCATGGACCGAAGCTGTGATGGCAGACTTTGACACCTTTTTACAAGATCATGCCGCTGCAGAAAAAAAAGCGTCCGGTATGGCTATGTCGATGTTGTCGCATTATCCAGATCGCCGCAAGCTTGTAAAAGCAATGACCGATTTAGCACTGGAAGAAATGATCCACTTTAAACAAGTATTAAAGCTATTGCTTGATCGTGATGTTAACTTAGGTAACGACCAAAAAGATCCGTACGTAAAAAAAATTCGCGCGATTTTTAGAAATGGCCGCGACGAGTTTTTAATGGATAGATTATTAGTAGGTGCCGTAATTGAGGCGAGGGGACACGAGCGTTTCTCTTTAGTTGCACAAGCATTACCAATCGGCAAAGAAAAAGATTTTTATGTGGCAATAGCTAAATCAGAAGAAAAACATAAAAACTTATTTGTCGAGCTGGCTTATGAATATTTTGATAAAAATGAGGTCGATTCGCGATTAGAAGAAATTTTAATAGCGGAAGCCGAAATATGTAAAAACATCCCATTTACTGCGGCGCTGCATTAATCAGATCAGCGCTTGATAGTGCACGTTGAAGTGTATAACCGCTGAGCAGCAACAGCTGCCATATGTTCAGCCATTAATTTGGCTGATATTTGCTTGTATGTAACTCACTTTTTTGAATTTTTTTTGGTTGTAAGATCACTGGAAATTGGGCTACTACCTTAGTCCCTTTGCTGCTAGAGCTTCGCTTAATAGGCAGTTTATATTCTTTTGCAATACTATTCATCACGTAATAACCTAGGCCAAAATTTATAGAGCGGGTAAACATTGATAGGCCTTTACCGTTATCTAGTACCTGCAATATTAACTTGTTACCGATCTTATTTAAGTGAACTGTTATTTTAGTTGCACTTGCATGTTTAAATATATTCTCAACAGCATGGTATAACACCGCATAAATATCACACTGTAATTGTTTAGTAAGAACTTCATTACCAAGCGTGATATTGAATTCCGACTCAATACCATCCCTTGATAAACATTTAATATGTAGCATATCAATCGCTGTAGCCAAGTCGTTCTGCCCAAGGCTTGCATGGCTATTAGCAATAGGGCTTAAAATTTCATGTGCTTTTTTAAGTTTATCAAGGCCTTTACATACCATTATTTGATCTCCGCCACATAAATCTATGCCGTTTGCTAAGTTTATAGCAGCAACACTTAGCCCTTCACGCTGTAATTGCTTTTGATGTGACTTAAAAACACGGTGAAAACTCTGCAACCAAAAGAATACAAAGCTAGCAACACCTAAAAATAAGCTAATTAGTATTAAAGCATAAAACCACAAAGCACTATTTGAGCTATACCAAGGCCCACTTACAAAAAAATTGAAAGACTGTGGCTTACTCCACATACCTCCATTAACTTTGCTTCTATATTCTAATGTGTAATTATCAGGGTTTAGCTTATTTAATTGTATTAATGGGGTAGGGATATCATGCCATTCACTCATATTTAAGCGGTATTGATAATTAATGTGATCGCTAAGCGTGTAGCTATAATTAGTCAAAGCTATATCAAGCCAGCCAGAGTTATTCACTTTTAACGTTTCTGGATTTAAGTACGTTTTAGTGTTTGTTCTTATATAACTAATACGACTATTTGGTATAGTTTCTTGCTTTTTTCTTTCAACTCTTATTACGCCTTGGTTGCTAACCGCAACAATTTTATCACTAATACTTAATATTCCATTTGGTGTAAAAGAATGATCTCCTGTACCTTCTAAAAGATTAGTGTAAGCATCATCCATACTAAACTTGTGAATACCATGGTTAGTAGATAAATAGAGCTCTTGGCTCAATGAATGTAGCTCATTAATATATAGCGGGCTTACAATAGATTCCCACTGACCGTTAATTTTTCTAAATAAACCGCTGCCGTAAGTTGCAGCATAAAGTGTATTACCTAACAATTGAATATCTGCGATAGGTGCATATTTTTCAAGTTCAATCGAGGCATTACCCCGTTGATTAAAAGATATCAACCCCTTTTCATTAGCAATATAGAGTATACCTCCAAGGTTTTTAGTTGCCCAAGCAGTCTTATGCGATAGAAATTTATTGATATACCCTGAATCGAGTTGCGAAAGGGCTAAATCAAATATTTGAACTCCCTCATCATTTGTTGATAAGTAAATCTGTTTATTAATAACTGCTAAGTTAATTACATAACCTTTAAAGAACTGAGTAACAAGCTGTGTAGTCAAGTTAATAGCATATGCACCTAAATTAGTAGTAACGAACAGCGTGTCACCTTCTTGCTGTAATGCAGTGACAGAAAAACCAAGTTTTGAGATTTGCTGATTCAAATTGTTAAGAGCAGAATAGTGACCGTCAGAGTAAATATAAAGCCCGTTATCAGAGCCTATCCAGGTTTTACCATTTACTGTTGCGATCACATTGTAAATCGAAGCAATTGAAAGACGATCGAGTCTGACCTTAGATGAAACGACCTCAAAGCTATTAACATCTAATGCCCATAAATTTTGTTCATCATCAACAAACAAGTCTTTATATGCTTGAGGATGGGAGTTTATGCCTTTTTGTAACACTGATAGTTGTGTTATTTCAGCTTGGTTTATAGAGCCACGGTCTACATAATACAAAAAATATGGAGGTGAAAAGCGCAGATGTCTTGCACTTGTAATGTCGTCATTAACAATTTTTATGTCATTCAAGTATGAATATGATGTCATATGATCATTTAAAAAATAAATCACTCCGTAAGGTGTAGCAACTAGCTCTCCGTCACTAACATGTGTGTCATCAATTAATCGTACACTCCTATTATTAATCACGTAGACACCGTCATTTGCCATAATGTACCCATGGTTGGCAGAGGCAGATACATCAAACATCTTATCTTTTTTACCAAGCGGCTCAGTAACTTCAAATGTTTCTAGATCAAGTAACGTTAATTGCTCTCTAGCTAACATAAATAAATATGTATTATTTACTGCCAGCTTTCTAGCTGCGATATCACTAAGTTTAACGGCTTCAAGCGTATTTAGATTAAATTGCCACACCTCTTTATCTTTATAGGCTATATACAAATAACCTGGTGATTGAAAGATAACATCACTTGTCCAACGCTTAGGTAAAATAGAGATACTCGAAAGGTTTAGGTAATGACTACCATCGAAACGATAGACACCATCATGTGAAGAAAAATAAATATTCTTGTTATTATCTTGGGTAGCGGCATTCAAATGCTGCATGTTAAATGCAAAACAATAAGTGCTACTCAACATAAAGAAGATTAAAAATAGTAACTTGTTCATAATGGTGTCCATTTTATTATTATTACCAATCAAATTGGCTTACACATTTCCTAGTGACCATTATTGTGCCGATGTTGGCCTGTGATCTCTAGAACCACAATATGGCTTTACAATTGGTAACTCTACGTTTAAATCATCAGAACGTTCAGATGTTAATGATTCCGCTTGATAATTTAACGTTTTTTTAACCCCTTTTGATATAGTACTTTTATACCAATTTTCATGAGCATTTTCAGGAGGAGTTACAACTAGAAATGTAGGCTTTCGAGGGTCAGCTTCATTTACTTTAGTGTTCCAACTATGCAAAACCTGATCACCTGCTGCGTTGCCGTACATACTTGCAAATGCAGTAGCAAGTAAATGCGCACCTGCATCACTGGTTATAATCATCGCCGTTTTAGAAAAGTCACTACCACAATCAAAGCTCATATCAACATTAAGCAATGAATTATCTGGTAGTAAAATATCTGCACTCATATATTGAATAACTGCACGATCTGCTTGAGGAGCAAGGGCTGCAACATTACAAATCGTTAATGTTGCACACAGTAAAGTTGCAATTTTAAATGTATTTTTAAGCATATTAATATCCTTTTTTACGCCATAGACAAAGATCCATCTGCAACAGTATCAACAAATACCTCACTCATGACAGTCAAAAGCTTTTGAGTCAGTATTGTTGTAACTTTTGCACATCAGAAGTTCACGTCTTGTAGGCAATTTTTTATAAAGTAATTTCTCTAAAACTTTTTCAACCAAAGTGTTAGCTACTAATCACTAATATTAGTTGGAGAAGTTCTGAGCTAGTTTTATTAACTTCATCTATTTCAACTGCCAAAATGCATAAATAAAGTTCCAGTGAATATTTTTTAAGGTACATACTAACAATTGTCCACAACACGGAGTGTTCTTATGTATGTGAATACAATAGCTACATGTAGTAAACCTTTATCATTATTTACTGCTAACTTTTCTTTTTACTTTTTCTAAAATACCGAAGTCAACATCATCGATATTATCGATAATGTTATTTAGCAAAAAATTTTGCATAGATTTAATTTAGCATGACTTCTGAAAAAATGATATTTGAAGAAATAAAGACCATTATTAGTCACTCTATGTAAATAACTATCACGAATATTGAATTCTGCAGGTTATTCTATTGGTATTTAGTTAATGCAGAAACAATCCAATAGTGGCCGGAGTAGGGGGTTACCGTTAATATTTTTATTCTTTATTGTGCATTGTAACGGTTTGTTTAATAAGCTCAGATGTTAATTGTAGAGTTGTAGATTCAGATATTGATTTATTTGCAGATAGTTGGCAAATATAAAATAATCCCATGTTCAAAAAAGCAGTTCGTTCAGTAGTTGTTGTTAAAATATTTGCAGTTTGCTTAATTGAACCAGATAACTCAGCCAGCGCAAGCGCTTTTTCAGAACTAGTGCCTTGACTAGTTGAGACACTTGCGGCAGTTTTGGACAAGTTCAAAATAGCTTCTGAAATAGTTGCTTCACCTTTGCTATCGGTTGTTTTAATAGCTAATGCAGTTTGCATGCAAGCTCTAATTGTTCCATCTGGATCGTTTAAGATAACTGCAGCACTGGTATCTGGCTCCCAAACAAAGAGCGTACCAACAGTTTGTTCATTTTTATCGGCAATAGATATATAGGATTTTTTAAAGTATGTACTGCAACCACAAAGTATAGATGTAACAGCAATAATAGAAATAAGTTTCATATCGTACTCCTTTACATTAGTAACTAATATAAACATGGTTTACAAATATAATTATGTAAAGTTAAAAATGATTAGTAAGTAAATATGGTTGAAATTTAAGTAACAGCAGCAAAGTTAGCGCTTAAAAAGTCGATACCAGATAGCTAGCAATTAACGCTAGGGCACTTGCCTGTGAATATACTAAACGGAATGTCACGTAAAAACGCACCTATATATAGTAGCGCTGTTACAGTTAGCAGCACTCAAGTTGAAAAGTTCTTAACTGGCCAACTGGCAATTGAGCAAGTACACGAACTAATGAACGCTGTTCAAAAACCAAATACGTTTGCTTATATAGGCAACCAAGTAAAAATATCGTACCAAGATTTTATGATCACGGCAGAGCTAGGCCAGGGTTAAATACCATCATAGCTGCCGGTAAAGTTTAAACATCGGCAGCTCATTATAGTTGTGTGTAAATGAGCAGTGCTCAAAGTCAGCTAATATAAAACAGCTTTTAAAGTGCGTTTAGAGTCAAAGTTAAACAACCAGCCATTAACAATTAGTTATGTGTGAGTTAGGTGTTTGAAATTGGTGTAACTGATTTAATCTAAATTTGCATGCAAATAGGGAAAATAGCGTTTATTAATCACGGTAATTAGGTTGTTACTTATAAAACTCACTACATTTAACATAATATAAATTATAGGTTATTAAATATCTTAATGCGAACCTCTGCAAACGCCCCCCAGAAGCGCCCACTAAGTCCAATACTAGACGGTATCGGACTTAGTGGTGATTTATTTCAATAATACAGTTTAAATCGAGTATCTTTCTTGAGCTTCATTATCGCTTAGCATAGTATTAAAAATACAATTTAAGCTGTATCACAAGAAGTAAACAATATGGAATTTGTGCGCCCGTTAGAACCAATCCTAATAATTGATGATGTTCAAGATATACGTGACTACTTAAATCAGATCTTAACTGAGTTAGGCTTTGAAGATATTCTTGAAAGCAGAGATTTTGAATCGGCTAAAACGTTGATTGATGAAAAGTCTCCGAATGTAATCTTTCTCGATATTGAACTTCCCGATACCGATGGTACAGAAATTCTTGAATACTTAAATGACAATTACCCACATACACATGTTGTCATGTGCTCTGGCCATAACAGCCTTGAAAATGTTCAAAATACTTGGGAACTAGGTGCTAAAGGTTTTATTGCAAAGCCATTTAATGCTAAAAAAGTTGATACTGTGATGAAACGCCTCGAACTTATTTAATGTAATTTATCAACCTACAAGGTTACTATGCAACAGACCGTACAAGCGATCATTGATGATTTATCTCAGGTTATTTTTGGCAAACAGCAACAAATAAAACTCGCGTTAACCTGCTTATTTAGCCAAGGTCATTTATTAATTGAAGATTTGCCAGGTATGGGTAAAACCACTTTATCGCATGCACTTGCTGCGGTATTAGGTTTATCATATCAACGAGTTCAATTTACCAGTGATTTATTACCCTCAGACATACTGGGCTCAAGTATTTTTAATGCCAATGAGCATAAATTTACTTTTCATAAAGGACCTATCTTCAGTCAAGTTGTTTTAGCGGACGAAATAAATCGCGCAGGTCCAAAAACACAAAGCGCTTTATTAGAGGCAATGGAAGAAAACCAAGTTACTATGGATGGTGATAAGCATGCCCTACCAACACCATTTTTTGTTATAGCAACTCAAAACCCTTTATATCAATCAGGTACTTATCCTTTACCTGAATCTCAATTAGACCGTTTTTTTATGCGTATTAGTTTGGGTTTTCCACCTAAAGAAGCTGAACGTAAACTCATTTTAGGCCAACATAATCGTGATTATGCACACTTACCTGTACGTATCGATACACAACAATTAATTGAAATACAAAATAAAGTAAGTGCTGTTATGTTAAGTGAACCGGTTGTTGATTATATTTTGGCGCTTGTATCTGCTACCCGAAATAACAGCCAATTTGCTAATGCGTTATCTCCACGGGCCAGTATTGCAGTTGGCAAAGCCGCGAAAGCATGGGCGTTTATTGATGGTCGTGACTTTGTTACCCCTGATGATGTCCAAACTATTTTTGCTAGTGTTAGCGAACATCGTTTAGGTCTGCAGCATGATGTTAGCTCACAACAGATCAAACAATTAATAAATACTGTTGATGTGCCACTTTAAGGTATGAACAATAAAACAGGAAAGCGCCCTACTTTTTGGTTTCATTTTAAAGCTAAGGTTTTCAAGCTATTAGTAAGAAATAAACATAATACCGAACATCTTACCTTAACGCATAACACAATATATGTTTTGCCATCAAAATTGGGCGTGAGCTTTTTAGTGGTTACTATGCTTAATTTTATATTAGGCATTAATTATCAGAATAATCTGATTTTAGCGATGGCTTATTTAATGCTTGTAGTAATGATATTTTCGCTACTTATGGGTTATAGCAATCTTAAAGGATTAAAAATTGATTATAAAAATCATATAGCTAGCTATGCTCCCTGCTCTGCATTATTAGAGCTGCAACTAAAAACCGAAAAAAAATGTCAATCATTGCAGTTTAATTATGAAAATAAAACCCTCACAACCGTTGATGAAATAACCAGTCAAAAGCAAATAGTTAATTTAGATTTAGGATTAAAAGAACGTGGTGAATACCCCTTGCGCCGATTAAAAATAATCAGCAAGTACCCGTTTGGATTAGTATCAGTATGGAGCTACATGCAATTAGCACATACGGTATTTGTCTACCCGCAACAACTCAAACCATTGCATGAAGCTAGTTTGCAAAATAACCACAACACTGATGATGGCCTGCATAAAAACAGCCATGGTAGTGATGAATTTGATGGTTTAAATATTCATCAACCTGGTATGAATATGAAACGAATATCATGGAAACATTACGCAAAAACTCAGCAATTAATGGTAAAAGAGTTTGTAAATTATTCAGCCCAAAGTGTTGTTTTTGATTTTAATCAGTTACAAGGAAATACTGAATCCCGCCTACAACAATTAAGCTATTTAGTCACTCAGGCTTACTCACAAGGCGTTAGTTATGGCCTACAATTAGAAGCAGGACTATACGCGATCAGTGATACCAAAGAACATTGTAAACAGTGTTTAGAAGCACTAAGCCGTTTTGCAAAGGATGAAAATGAGAGTCACTGATAATCTAACCGCGATCAATTTGTCGTTATCTATTGTTTATATTTTAGTGCTGAGTTTTATTTTTACTGAGTTACCTCCTCTATTTAATACATTATTAGCTAGTTTGTGTATTTGGAATCTAGCCGTTACCTTATTGAAAAGAAATAAACCCAATGCCATATTAGCAAATACTTTGGCCGGTTTGAGTCTATTGATCTTGTTTTATGACGTAGGTTTTAGCGATACGGTGACTTTATTTGTTGCGATGCTGATCCTCTCTAGCTTATTTAAATTACTGCAAGCCAATACAAAAAAGCATTATCAAACTATCATTTTGTTAAGTTTTTTTAGTCTCTCAACAGTATATCTATTTTCTCAGAGCTTATTTGCTACGCTAGTAATTAGCATGCTATATATTTTAAATTTTGCGCTTTTAGCGCTGATTGAATCTAAACATAGTTTAAAAATTGCAGCTAAAGACAGCTGCAAACTTTTGTTGCTAGCACTACCTTTAGCGATATTTTTATTATTATTGTTACCGAAACTTCCCGCATTTTGGCAATTACCTGGGCCAAAACTCGCTAAAACCGGTTTGTCAGAAAGTGTTGATCCATTTGATATAGCCAAACTGTCTAATTCAGATGAGTTAGTATTTCGAGCTAAATTTGATCAACAAAAGCCATCTGCCCCCTATTACTGGCGAGCGATTATACATGATGAGTTTGATGGTAAACGCTGGTTAATATCGGACATTTTAAAAAGCCAACAAGTAATTGACCAAATCACCTCAGCTGAACGTGGTGAACCATTATATAGTTATCAAATTTTTGCAGAGCCTGGCGCTAAGCCTTGGCTTTATGGTTTACAGTTTGCCGACTCGGCCCATCAAGATGTAAAAACAACCAGCAATGGATTACTACTGCGGAAACGTTTTTTAGCTAATAGTATCAGCTATACAGCCCAGAGTTATGCTTTTAGCTTGGCTGAACTCTCTCGCTCTGCACACTATCAAAACGTGCAGCTTAGTTTAGCTAAAGAGACTAATTTGCAGTCACAGTCTTTAGCTAAACGTCTATATGAACAACATAATAACAAAGATCAGGCTTTTTATTCAGCACTGTATGACTACTTTGCCAATAATAACTTTAGCTATACCTTAACGCCGGATCCAATTACCGGTAACAACACCCTTGACCAGTTTTTATTTGCTAATAAACGTGGTTTTTGTGGCCATTATGCCAGCACAGCTGCATTTATGTTTAGAAGTGTTGGTATTCCTGCCCGCGTTGTTTCGGGGTACTTAGGTGGTGAGTATAATCAACAAAATAGTTATATGAGCGTCTATCAATATGATGCCCATGCATGGGTTGAAGTATTTATAAAAAATAAAGGTTGGCAAATTTTTGATGCAACTGCGGTTGTTTCACCTGAACGATTAAACGGATCTTTATCACAGCACTTGCAGCTGAATAGCGAATTTACTAGCAACTTGAGTTTTGGCTTATTACGATTGAGTAATATTGCTGGTATTAACTGGTTAAGGCTTAAGCTTGAAAATCTTGATTACCAATGGACAAATTGGGTGTTAGGTTTTGACCAGCAAAAGCAATCTTCCCTACTAAAAGAATTATTCGGTAATAAACAGCTTTGGCAAATTTCACTGATGGTGATAGCAACCGTATGTTTAGCCTTTATTTGTTACTTTGTGTATTTGTCTTGGCCTAAAAAGCCAGAATCGCCAGCGCATTCACTCGCAAAAGACTACCTTACTGTTGTGCGTTGGTGTAATAAGCAAGGTATTTCTGCACCGTCAAATCAAACGCCGCTGCAATTTTTAGCATATGCAGCTCAACAGCTGCCTAACAAGCGGACATATATCATGCAATTTGCGCAATTATACTCCGATGTGCGTTATCGCCAGCTAATATTTAGCGCTTATCGTAAAAAACACAGTAAAAATCTGGTAAAATTAATTAAAACAACAACTAAGAGAACTCTATGAATGCAGTCGTGATTGGCGTTATTTTAATGCTTGGCCTTACTTTAGCCCGCGTTAATGTAATTGTTGCTATGACTTTAAGTGCTTTAGTCGCCGGTTTAACCGCCGGACTTAGCTTAAACGATACCCTAAACGCATTTAACGCAGGCCTCTCTGGCGGAGCTGAGATCGCTCTAAGCTATGCAATGCTAGGCGCATTCGCTGTTGCGATTTCAAAATCAGGCTTAACGCGCATTTTAGCTGCAAAACTACTCGCTAAAGTAAATAACAATAGTAGTAATAGCGAAACAAATTTAAGCTATTTTATTTTACTGATAATTTTAGTGTGTGCAATTTCATCGCAGAACCTAGTCCCAGTTCATATAGCTTTTATACCAATTTTGATCCCCCCGCTACTGGTTATATTTAATAAACTAAGGTTAGACCGACGTGCTATTGCCTGTATTTTAACGTTTGGTCTAGCAACCTCATATATGGTTTTACCCTATGGCTTTGGTGGAATTTATTTATACTCGATTTTACATAAAAACTTAGTGGAAAATGGCTTAGATATCATTAATACCCAAGTACCTATGGCTATGATCATTCCTGCCTGTGGCATGTTAGTTGGGTTAATTGTAGCGGTGTTTATCAGTTATAGAAAACATCGGGATTATCAGCATGATGAACATCAAGAGCACGCAACTAATGTGGTTGTAGAACAACCTAAAAAAGTATTGTTAGTCGGTATTACAGCGGTATTAGCCTCTTTAGCAGCACAAAATGTCAGTGGTTCAATGATTTTAGGTGGCTTAGTTGGGGTGATGATTTTTAGTTTGTTTGGCGTAGTTAAGTGGGAGCAAAATAGCGACGTATTTAGTAAAGGCGTAGCAATGATGGCAATGATTGGATTTATAATGATCTCAGCTCAAGGGTTTGCCTCTGTAATGAAAGCGACAGGCGATGTGACTAGCTTAGTACAAAGCGCCGCATTGATTATTGATGGCAACAAACCTTTGGCAGCTGCACTAATTTTATTAGTTGGTTTAATGATCACCATGGGGATTGGCAGCTCATTTTCCACAGTGCCAATAATAGCAACCTTGTTTGTGCCACTGTGCTTAGAGCTTAACTTTTCAATGATGGCAACCGCAGCTTTAGTGGGAACCGCAGGTGCTTTAGGCGATGCTGGCTCCCCTGCTTCCGATTCAACCTTAGGACCAACTTCCGGCTTAAACGCTGACGGTCAGCATGATCATATCTGGGATTCAGTTGTGCCTACTTTTATCCACTTTAATATTCCATTGCTAATATTTGGCTGGATAGCCGCTATGGTGCTTTAATACCTTAAATGTGAGTAACCAAGTAGAGAATAGATTAAGCCCCCTACTTGGTTACTAAATTATTGTTTTAACGCAGATGCTAAAGATATATAACAGTGCAATATAGTATGATGTGTTCTTTTTATAAAGCAAAGAAAGCACCATAAAAGTGCTTTCTTAACTTAACAACTCGGTTTAAAAACCATAAATCATCTTATCGCATACAACCGGCGTAGGTCTGTGATTATCATCGACCGCAACGAATGTAAAACTCCCAGTAATTGCCGAGTGTTTATCATCCCTGTGCATTGTTTCTAAGAATATTTCAACGTCTACTCTTAAACTTGTATTGCCTACATGCACAACTTTTGAGATCAATTCAGCGAAGGTTCCAGCTGGAATAGCTTCTTTAAAATCAACTCTATCTGATGAAATGGTTACCAATGGTTTACGGCAAAAGCGCGTTGCAGCAATAAATGCAACTTCGTCCATCCATGCCAATGCATCACCACCAAACAAGGTATTGTGGTGATTAGTGCGCCCAGGAAATACTGTTTTTGTGACCGAAGTCGTTGAGTCTTTAATACGCTGAGCAATTATTTCTTCACGGTTTACTTGAGTTGTCATGTTCTCTACTTTTGGTTTGCTAATTTATCTAACATCATAAGTGCAGGATCAAGGCGTTCGCCTTTCCAATTAAAACGCCAATCCAGATGAGGGCCAGTTACACGACCAGTCGCACCAATTTCAGCTATTTTATCACCGCGTTTAATGGTATCCCCTACTTTTACATCAAGCTTACTTAAGTGTATGTAGGTAGACGTGACACTGTGGCCATGATCTAAAATTAAAGTTCCGCCAGAGTAATAAAGGTCGTTATCAGCAAAAACAACGGTACCACTGACAGGCGCATAAACAGGGCTGCCTGTTTTGTTGGCTATATCTAAACCAAAATGTGGCCGACGAGGCTCACCATTAAAATAGCGTTGGCTACCATACACACCCGAAATACGTCCTTGTGCAGGTTTGTAAACTGGATCTAAAAAATACCTAAGCTCAGAGTCAACTTTTCGGGCATTTCTTACTGCCACAGCTTCGCGGCTGATACGTTCACTTACCGCTTTTGGCGGTGACACATATTTACTTGCCACTCCAGTAATTTTATCAATTTTATAATCACGTTTAGTGATCTCAATCGCTTGCTGATGTTTGACACCGTCTGCATCAACCCAGGCTAATTGATGGGTTAATTCAGCATCACGGCCAAAGCCAATTACAAACTCACCTTGTGCGGTGGTTTTTAATGCTTGGCCATTAAAAATAACTGACTTAACCCCATCAATTTGACCCGTCACTAACCCGCCTTGGGTTAAGTGACCTTTTAGCTCAACTGCATCAGCAAAAAAGCTCACAGTAGCAAATAACGAAACGGCTAATAATTTACGCATAACAAATGGACCCTTTGGCCACACCTTCGTATGCTGTGACTTTTACGTCATTGTCAGGATGCTGCGCTTTAACTTGCTCAGCAAGGTAACCTGCAATACATTCAACCGTAGTATCAATAGGTAAAATATCACACCGTTCTTTACTTATTGCCATTTCAAAATAGCCTTGTGCGGCGGTATAGGCAAAACAGAGGTCATTTTCTTTGGCGCTGATGTGCTTTAGCTGTGGCGCTTGAATTTGATCTTCTGCTGTCGCTAAATAAATATCTTGCCATTTATCAGCCCATTGCTTTTGTAATCGTGGCATTGCCATTCCATCAAGGGCAATACCAATTTGCGAACGGTGACCATGAATAATACGCTGGCAATTACCGTCGTGCTTTTTAAGGCCATGACTATAGTGATAATAAAAGCTCTTACTATGCTCTGGCTTTAACTCAATTTCGATTTTATCGATATTGCTTGGTAACTGCGGCATGATTGTAGCAATTAAAAATTCAATAACTGACTGCTCATTAATAACATCAGCATCAATTAAACAAAACGCTTGGTTTGGCGCGCTCATTGCTAAGTGGTGATCATCACCAAAAGTACAATCAAGTGTTGTGTAGTCACCATGGTTTTCAACTTGGCCGTTAATTTGGTTGCCAATGGCCAGCTTGTGATCAATACATTGGTCGATAATGCCTTTGATTTGCTTTTTAACTAAGCCAAAATCAAGCACCATAGACTCTTCATTTAACTTGCCATGCAAGGTTAAATCAACAATCCAGCTCTCGCCAACTGCGCCTCGTTTATTACACAAGTAAGAAAAATCAATTACGGTAAGTGCGTTAACAAAAAGGATCATAAACTTCCTTTATACTGGTTAAAAAATCACGGTAATTATAATGATTTTTGCTAGTAATTGCGCGATTTAATCGTGTAATTAGCATGTTCTTCACCTAAGCGGTGGTATTTCGTGCAAATAAATTATTTTTTTAACTGCTCCGAGTTGTTTAGCGTACAAGTGTACGCTAAAGTACGTGGCAATTTCTAAGCGATGAAAAGTGTTATGGAACCTAAAAATAGTTATACAAAAGAAGATTTGATCCTATGTGGTCAAGGTGAAATGTTTGGAGAAGGCAATTGTCGTCTACCAAGTGACAACATGTTAATGATGGATCGTATCATCTCAATCACTGATGACGGTGGAGAGCATGGTAAAGGTGAAATCGTTGCTGAGCTTGATATTAACCCTGATCTTTGGTTTTTTGCTTGTCACTTTAAAGGTGATCCAGTCATGCCAGGTTGTCTTGGTTTAGATGCAATGTGGCAACTGGTTGGCTTTTTCCTTGGTTGGTCTGGTGGTCCTGGTCTTGGCCGTGCGCTAGGTGTAGGTGAAGTTAAATTTACTGGGCAAATTTTACCAACAGCAAAAAAAGTTACCTACCGTTTGACCATGAAGCGCGTTATTAAACGTAAATTATTCATGGGGATGGCTGATGGTACTGTTGAAGTAGATGGCCGCGTTATCTACGAAGCAAAAGATTTAAAAGTTGGTTTATTCCAAGATACTAGCGCGTTTTAATTTTTTATTAAAACCCAGCTACAAAAACGCCGCTGTTTCATAAACAGCGGCGTTTTTGCTTTAATTCAATACTTAAAAATTAGGTTTTATACATATTGCGATTTTCTATCGCTTCGCGCCAACCGCCTAACCACTCTGATTTTGGGTCTACTTGTTGATAAGGGCATAGGTCTTTTGAACGGCCCGCGAGGCCTGCTTTAAAGCCTTGAGAATGAGCTCTTTCTAACCGATCTCTTTTCTGTCTCTTCATAGGTAAATCCTCACCTTTTATATTTATATATTTGTAGTGTTCGTGACATCTACATTTAATGAATAGTTAATAAAACTGTTAAATTCAAATCACAAAAGCAATTAAATAAATTGACTTTAACTAAGCTGCTGATGCAAAAATGAATTAACATATAAAAAAGTAAAGTGGTCGTACCATCTTCTGTGCGACCCATATATGTACAAAAAATTACGACTATCTAATCACTAACACGCAGTTTCCTGCTCTAATTGTGACTGCGGTTTATGGATGAAGTTCCTATAAAAAATGTAATTATGACAAATTTATTTCAACTCATTAATAGTAAAGAAGTTTAATTTTTGAACTTATTTCAGACCACTTTACTGCGGCTTATTCGCACTTAATTAGCCCACATTTCACGTACACTTTTTTAAATTGTTTAATAATTAATCCTTGCATATATAAATACGATCGGTCTAATATGTGTTTATGCTAAAAAACAGTCAAAATCCACCACGACGTGGTCGCCCACCAAAAGTTGCCCGCAGTAATGCCGACACCAAAGCATTACTTATTGCTACGGGGGTAGAAACACTTACCGAGTTTGGCTTCAGTGCCACAGGACTTGATACTATTTTAAAAAAAGTAGGTGTTCCAAAAGGTTCTTTTTACCACTACTTTAATAATAAAGATGCCTACGGCTTAGCTGTTATAGACGCTTATAACGATTACTTTGTTGCTAAACTTATTCGCTATCTAGGGGCAAGCGATATCCCTCCTTTAGAGCGACTAATCAATTTCACCCAAAGTGCAGCAAGGGGTATGCAAAAGTACGATTTTAGTCGCGGTTGTCTAGTCGGTAATTTAAATCAGGAACTAAACCACCTCAGCGCTGACTTTAAAAATAAACTATTAACCAGTTACGAGATTTGGCAACAACATGTGCAAGTTTGCCTGGCACAAGCTCAGCAGGAGCGTGTTATTGCAGCCAACGTGAATACCACACAAATGAGTGAATTTTTTTGGATTGGCTGGGAAGGTGCTGTAATGCGTGCCAAGCTAACTAAAAATACTCAGCCACTTATTTTATATACTGAAATGTTTTTACGTGCATTGCTTAGGTAACGGCTTAAGTAATTGCTCTTTTTGCATAACAATTAAAAGACGATCGGTCTAAATGGAGTCCAGATGAACAATCAATTTAAAGCCATTGTTATAAATAATACTGACGATAAGTATACCGCGTCAGTACAAACACTAAATAATAGCGAATTACCCAATCTCCCTGTCAAACTAGATGTGCTTTACAGCACCCTAAATTATAAAGATGGTCTAGCTATCACAGGAAAAGGCCCCGTGGTGCGCTCATTTCCTATGGTGCCGGGTATTGATTTAGTGGGTAAAGTAACAGCCAGTGATTCTAGCGAGTTCGCTATTGATCAGTTGGTATTACTAAATGGCTTTGGTGTTGGCGAAAAATACTGGGGGGGGCTGGCTCAACAAGCCGCTGTTAATGGCGATTGGTTGATCCCACTCCCAACGTCGTTAACACCTAAACAGGCCATGCAAATTGGTACTGCCGGTTACACCGCGATGCTCAGTATTATTGCGCTTGAAAAGCAAGGCATCACTCCCGACTCTGGTGATATTTTAGTAACGGGTGCAAACGGTGGTGTAGGTAGTTTTGCCGTCTATTTACTTAATCTACTAGGTTTTACCGTAGTTGCAGCAACAGGTCGTGTAGATCAAAGCGAACATTTAAAACAACTTGGCGCCTCTGAAGTGATCGACCGAAATGAGCTATCAAATCCAGGTAAGCCATTAGCAAAAGAACGTTTTGCTGCAGCCATTGATTCAGTTGGCAGTCACACCCTTGCTAATATTTGTGCTTCTTTAAAGTATGGCGGTGTTGTTACTGCTTGCGGTTTAGCACAAGGCATGGATTTTCCTGCATCCGTTGCGCCGTTTATTTTGCGTGGTATTTCATTAATCGGCATAGACAGTGTAATGCGTCCTAAGGTCGACCGCATCCAAGCATGGCAACGTCTAGGTGAGCTTGTTGAGCAGAGCTACTTAGATAAAATATCGACTGAAATTAATTTAGAGCAGGTTATTAACGCGGCTGATGAGCTGATGGCCGGAAATATCCGAGGCCGTGTAGTAGTAAATTGCCAACAGTAAAAATAAGTTATACCAATCGTGTTAAGTTACTAAGTATTTATAGCGACATAGAAATGCAGTAATAACAAGACAGGAATTTTGACATGCCGTTGTTCTACTTGAAAAATTACTGACGTAGTTAGCGCTTCATTTAGCCCGCTAGAATGGTTAAATATTTAACTCAATTGGTATTATTAAAGCTTCTTGTAAAAGAAGCTTTAATTTCTTCGTCATTACACGCCTAAAGCAGCAAGCTTTTCGTTTAATTCGTCTTTTGAAATTAAACTCATTTCATACTGTTTTTTAACTTTACGAATAGTGTCGAAATTATCAAGTTTTAATCGTGCTTTAGCTAATTTCTGTTCTTTTTCTGCTACAGAGATCACATCAAGTTTAACGGCTTTTTCAAGCTTCTCTTTTTCTTGATCGTATTCTTTTTGAAAAATTGCTTTTTCTTGAATGATGATTTGATCTTTTAGCTTTTTCTCAATTTCAATAGCTTCATCTTCAAGCTCAATTTTTTTCTCAAGTAACGGTTCAACACGGTTTAATGCTTCTTGCAAAGCACTTTCGATATTTTGTCCTTGGTTTTCTAGTAAATTTTCGACGTATTTTTTACCAATATCTTGATAACCAATATTTAGCTGCCCTTCTATTGAAGTGATCTCAGAGCGGATCGCCGATAACTTTGAGTTCTCTTTCATTGAGGTGCTCATATCAGAGCTTAGTTTAGACGTTGATTCGCTGATATTTGAACCAATAGTGGTAGCTTGTGTTTTAATTTTATTAAAAAGACCCATGTATATTATTCCTTAAATCTATCATCCAATGTTGTGGCGTCATGCCGATGCTTATTAAAGCGCGCTAATATTACCGATAAAGTAAACAAATGTAAATTACACAAGCAAACTGACTTGATATTCTTGTATCAAATTATCGTGATAAAAATTATAATTCTGGGATTAGATTTTAGAAAAGAGTGTAAAACATGAGTAATGAAGATTTATTCGGCAATAACCCGCTACAAGGCGTTAAACTTGAGCAAGTTGTATCAGAGTTAGTTGATCAATATGGGTGGGAGCTTTTACATGCTTATCTACTGCTAAATTGTTTTAAAAACAACCCTGACATCAAATCTGCAGTTAAATTTTTGCGTAAAACCCAGTGGGCACAAGATAAAGTTGAAAACTTTTATCTTTATAGATTAAAAAATCTACCTAAACCCGATGATGTTCAATATGAACTACCACCACGTGACCGCGTTATTCCTGAAGATCATAAACCGGGTGAACCATGTGAGTTAAGTTTTAGCGACGCAAAACGTATTCAAGCGAAAAAAGAAGCCAAAGATCGTGCACGGACGCGTAAACAACGCTCAAATGCC